>VXTZ01000013.1 GCA_009837205.1 Candidatus Dadabacteria bacterium
CTGAACGAAAAAACGAGCCCCAGCGCGAAAAACATGCCCAAAACCATTCCGTATGTTCTGAATTTTATTCTCATAACTCCTCCCTCAAATGTAATTCCACCGCATATGGAGAATCTTCATAGAAAATCAAGGGGATAACATACTTAACTACCTTCAGGTAACGAATTATAGCACAGCGTGTTGGTAACTCAACATGCTGTGCTTTTTTTTTGAGTGAAATTTAATCAGGGGCTATATGTTGGGGGCAGGGTTATTGGGATTTCTTGAGGTTTGGTAGGATTGTATATAATTCCAAAATCAATGATTGTTTGTTTCGGTGAGTTAGACTTTTCCTGACAGACGCTAATTACCCCTTGACTGCTTGTCAAGGTAAAAATATAAGTTATTTTAGGGTGATACGGAACGTTCCGTCCTAAAAATGCCCCCCACTCCACGTGAATTCACGCGATGAATTACCTGCCTGCACGGGAAGCGAAGATGTCGGCGGGGCGGGATGGTTCCGGGAATTTAAAGCGCTGCGCTTCAGGTTCGAGGAGGCGGTACGGGGTCTTGAGGACTTGCGGGCTCAGGTCTGTATCCCCACCGTTATTATCGGATCCAAAGACACTCGAGATAACATGCAAAAACCGTCAGGGAGGGTGCCGTCCTCAGGCAGCCGCTCCCTCCTTATTGGTTCCGGCTGGTTACAGGGGAAGTTGCCGGATTTTTTTATACTTAATAGTAGTGTAGAATCAGTGGTCCTTGGTATTTAACCATGGCCGCGATTTGGATTGCAGGAGCAAAAGCAGGGAATTAGTGCCCCCACCCGATTTTTTCTCCCGTTTTACGCTGCTTCCCGCAGTCGTCTCAGTTTCTTTTTCTTCTTCCATGCCTTCCTTGTCATCGAACCTGGATGATGTATTTTGGCTGCCAACACGTTAAATGCCACCATCTGGTCAAACCCGCTTTTGCCCTTTGACCGTATCCTGTCAAGCCCCTTGTGCTCAGGACTGTTTATTGCATTCTCAATCCCCGGATCCTTCTTCCGCAGGTGTGTTCTCTTCCGCCTCAGTTCTGAAGTGCTCGGCAAGCAGGTATTGATACAACTCGATCGCCAGTCCCTGTTCGTGTTTCTCCATCCAGCGACGGGAGTTGGGAGTGAGCAGCATTGTGGAGCATGACTCGTCCGCGACTATCGTTGTTTCCGTGGCAGCTGCCGGATTGGATGGCCAGATCACGTCACCGGGGCCGCACTGGTGGAGTCGCAGGCCCGCGGAATCGTAGACGGATGCACGGCCCGACAGCAGCAGCAGCAGGCCTTCGCTTTGGATATCCGGTCCTGCGATGATATCCTCGGTGGCATAATTCCGGGGGACAAGCCACGGCCGAAGCGTTTCTATGAGGTCCTCGAAGCGGACCTGCCGCTCCAAGTAGTGTTCAATGTCATCGACGGTGTGCTCAAGCAGCGAGGCGTGCTGCTCCATCGTGGCCACACCCGCCTTCCATGTCTCGATGATGAGATCCTCGCAACGCTCCAAGCTGTGATCGGCGTTTGACTCAAGCCACAACTCCGAGAACACCGAAGGATCGATGTTCTTCTCAAGGCTGAAGCGCAGTTTCTCTGAAAGACCGCTTAAGACCACGCGCACTCCCGCGGCGTTTGCCCGCTGGACGAATCGGGCCACCACGCTCACCGCCGAAAAGTCGAACCCGGAGACATCGGAGAAGTCGATTATCAGACAGGTGGGCCGCGATGGGCCGTCTAGGGACTTCCTGAGACGGTCGGCCAGGGCGCTGACGCTGCCGAAGAAGATGTATCCCTGAAGCTTGTACGCCTGCACCCGGTCTCCCTCCGCCAGGAGGATGGCACGGTCGGGAACCGGGCGGAACTTGTTGCTACGATGCTCGCGCGCGGTGAAATGCGACGCGATCGTATCCGCCTGGCTCAGACGCACTGCGAAGAACACCATGGTGGCCGCCATGCCGGCGCCCACGCCCTCTAGCAGGCCGAAAAAGATGATGACGACAAAGATCAGGAGGATGATTGCGTATTCCGGTCTGGGCAGGCGTTCGCGGGTCTTCACCAGTCCCTGGTCCAGCATGACGAGTCCGGCAAAGACCAGCATGCCGCCGACAAACGCGGTTGGCACCAGTTCCAGAATGCCGTCGCCAAACAGCAGCGCAACCCCGACGACGCAGGCTGCGATTACTCCTGTCAGCCGGGTGGTAGCGCGGAATATCTTGCTGCGGATCGATGCGGAAACGATTATGGTCGCCGCTGTTCCCCCGCCGAATCCGGCAATGATGCTGGCAAGGCCCATCGCCCGGAACTCGCGGTTCCACTCCATATCCTCGCCCACGGCGGCCTCGAGTCCGGCGACATCCACGATGACGCAGATCAGGGCAATAAGAATCAGTATCATCATGTTCGGTATCTGTCCGATAATCGCGGACCAGTCCACGTGCGCGAAGTCGCTCGGCCACAACGCCGGCCACAAGCTTCCCTTCGCCGTGCTGACAAGAAGCAGTCCATCCGCCCTGGCCTCGGCGCCGGAGATGCCTAGGGCCGAGAGAGCAAGATGGTACGCGGCGATCGCAAGCAGAATGCTTGCCGGAAGGATCACGGGATTTCCCCAACGCCTGACGGCGCCGTAAAGGAGCACACCGTAGGCGACGCCCGGGAACCATGTCCACAGCACGGTCGGCTCCAGCAGTGCCGCTCCCCTCCAGCCCGGACCTGCCCCCATCAGGGACAGGGCCGCCAGGCAGACGACTCCTCCGATCCCTGCCACAAACCCTCCCGCCACCGGATACGGGATGAAGCGCAGCATGTTGGCGAGCCGGAACTGTCCAACCAGAAGGCAGCACGTACCCGTGGCCACGGCGCTGATGATCAGCGCGCAGGCCGTGGTCACGAAGAGAGCCTGGGCATCCGTATTCATTGTGGCCGCAATGGTTGCCATCACGGGCACAAACAAGGGAGACAGCCCCGCGATTGTGCCGCGGTACCCTCCTATAAGAGCGATAAGCAGGCATGCGGCGAAGTTTCCGAACAGTATCAGGCCGATGCCCTGGGAGGAATACGGGGCCAGCGTTCCAGAGAATATGAATGTTCCGAAGGCAATCTCAATGACGAGCAGACAGAGACCCGCGGTGATCCCGGCCGACAGTGCCGGAAGCGCAAGAGAGAACAGGGTTTCGTCACTGCTTCCGCCCGCAAGATGCCTGAGAGACAATTTCACCCTGCGAACCTCTCGCTTCTCCAGCACCAAGGATTGTCGTCGTGGTTCGCCACCGGCAAGGAATTGCTAAAGTCGATACTGCATCCCAAGCCCGTATTGTCAAAACATTTTTCTTCGCCTGAAAATGTTTTCTTCATCTCTCACGCCTGCTTCGACAAAGACTTAAGAGTTAAATTTCGAAAGGCGCTGCCTGGCACTTTACCGGGAATTTTGAGAGCAGTCCGACGGCAACTGGCCAGTCAGCAAGAATTTTTATTACCAAATATAACATTGTGGGGACTAAATCGATAGCCTCATTTTTTTTGAGGCATTTGCGTTGCGCGAGGGAAAGTTCTGGAAGGGGGGAGGAGGCTATGATCTAGCTGTAAATCTTTCATAGTGTGCCAGTGGGTTCGAATCCCACCCGGCAAAGATAAGGTCAGTCAGCCGGAAGCAAGTTTTACATGGCATGCGGCGACGCATGTAGTGGAGCGTAAACAGCGGGCGGCAAAGCGCCGCTAATTATAACAGGGAGTTTGCAGGATACGGCTGCCGGAAAATGTTTCGATACCGAATGTACTGATTTCCGGGTTTGGCATCAGGATGTTTTAAGAACCTGAAAAAACAGGGGCAGCCTCAAGGCCGCCCCTGTTCAGCAGATATTTACTGGCAGTCTTGGAAGCCGGTATTTCCTGAAACCTTCTGCGTGCGCCTTCTCAGGAAAACGACCGGGAACAGGACTGAAGCCATAACGAACAGGTTGAGCAACGCACCCCTGTTCGTATTTGCCGTACCCGCGATCGCGCATCCTCCGTCATCATCATCAACCTCGCACGCATCATCTCCGGGATAAGTTCCGGAACCGAAGATGTAAAGGGTGGGAGGGAGGCCTGGCACCATCGCGGTTATGCTTGCCACCTCGATATAGCTTCTCTTGCATGAAGTGCCGGGAACCTTGCTGTTTTCAAGAAAGTTTGCAACGTTATCGTCATCAGTCGTTGGGTCATCCCAGTGATAATTTACGTAAGTGGCACTTCCGATTTCTACGTCTCCCAACTCCTGGCTGAACAGTTTCGCTATATTCTGTTCTCCTGGCAGTCTGTCATCGTTCAGATCCAAGTTGGTGCCGTTCAGATCAAAATTGTTTCCGTTTATAATCACCGCGGCGGGTTCTTCCGGATCCGATTTCGCCTCCATTATGAAGGTATATATGTTTCCATGCCTGAGATCTCCTACCCTGTAGCAAGCGGATTGGTCATTCAGGTTTGTGAGTGTGTTTAACCGGATTTGCCCTGGAGAAGCGCCTGGTACTGCTGCTGCTCTGAATGCTCCTGCAAATTGAGCTTGAGCTACCCTGATAACCTCTTTTACGTAAGCTTCAAGATTCTCATCTGTAGGGTCTTCATGTACATCCTCAGCTGAAGTCGCAAGTGTGAACCCTGTACATTCAGGCTCCGAAAAAGCGGTGTCATCCCCATCGTGGTGAAGACCCGCTATGAACATTGTATGTCCGCCGAGGTTATCCGGCACATTGCGCGCGCAGGCCCATCTCCCGGCGTCGCCGTATTGTTCACAGTGGTTCATACCTTGAGGCTCGCTGTTTGCGCTCGAGATTAAACTGTTTATAGTGCCTGCGACATCGGAACCCGAGGCATCCGAGACGAACCTGTAACCGAACAGGTCGGGATATCTCGCGTGATTCGTTACTATATTTCTGTTGTTTATGCTCAATGAATAAACTTCACCGTGCTTGTAGTCTCCTTCCTGCCTTACCGCCCTGTTGTATAATGTGACTTCTCTGATCAGCACCGCGAGGTTATCTGGGTCAAAGTTTGCGTTATAAACTTCTTCATAATCATGTGCTACCTTATCGAGAAATTCGCTCACGCTATCTCGATCAGTAGGATTAACATCTTCCGCAACTATACCCGTATCGTCCCCGTCGTTAGCGGATGCCTCCATACCAGAATGAAAGAGCAAGCACCCCCCCCTAAAACAAAAAACAAGCCTAGAATCATTCTCTGAATTCTTAAATTAATCCTCATCATTACCTCCATGGTTTTTCTGCATGCTGAAATGGCGACCTGAACCCAGCATAGCCTTATTATAGTAAACTATAGAATCCCACTGAATTCAAGCGCGAAAATATCGCCGTTTCGTCTGCTCAAGTGGTTTTAACGCGCAGGAATAAAAAAGACTGTCCTTCGGGACTCCGAAATCCCGAGGGGCGAACAGAAATCTCCCCAAGGCCAAAGCGCTTCATCATATGAAAAATCGGCGGGACGGCGCCTTCGTTCAAGTATTCCGCTTAACTCGCGGGGGTATTGCCCCTGCCTTGTTCCGACGCCCCGTTGTTTGACAACGCCGCCTGTTTCTGTAATCTAACATCTCCGCTTAACTTATTGCCGGAGGCAGCCCAAAATAGATATTCTTGACGTGGTTTCCGAAAAGCTTCTCGAAAAAGAAGAACAGATAAACTTCTCTGACGCACTCGCGCTTGCGGAACTTCCAGCGGAGCGTCTCTCGGAACTCATATCGCTTGCGAGGAAGGTAACCCTCAAGTACAAGGGCGACGGAGTGTTTCTGCGCTCGATAATAAGCGCCCAGACGGGGAACTGTCCCGAGGATTGCTCCTTCTGCTCCCAGTCGGCCCATTTCGACACGGAGG
Organism: Candidatus Dadabacteria bacterium; assembly: GCA_009837205.1. Lineage (NCBI taxonomy): Bacteria > Pseudomonadati > Thermodesulfobacteriota > Candidatus Dadabacteria > Candidatus Dadabacteria bacterium. The sequence goes on from VXTZ01000013.1 coordinate 5,869, forward strand.
TGGAGGCCCACCCGCTAATGGCTGCCGAGAGGATTCTCGGGGCCGCGAGGCAGGCGGAGAAGATGGGAGCAATGGATTTCTGCATAGTCATAAGCGCAAAGGGCCCGACGCCGAGGATATTCAAAAAGGTTCTCGAAGCCGTTGATCTTCTCTGTGCGGAAACGAACCTCAAGGTCGGCTGCTCCCTCGGCGACCTGACGAGGGAACAGGCATACGAACTCAGGGACCACGGTGTGTGGAGATATAACCACAATGTCGAGACCTGCAGGAGCCATTTCCCAAGCATATGCACCACTCACAGCTACGATGACAGGCTGAAGACCGCCCTTCTTGTGAAGGAAACCGGAATGAACCTCTGCTCGGGCGGCATACTTGGCATGGGGGAGAGCATACGCCAGAGAATGGAGTTTGCTTTCGAGATAAGGGATCTTGATCCCACATGGGTTCCGATAAATTTCCTTGACCCGAGACCCGGAACCCCGTTTGAGAACCTTGAGACCATAGAGCCGCTTGAAGCTGTGAAGACCATATCGATTTTCAGGCTGGTGCTGCCGGACAAGATAATAATGACGGCAGGCGGAAGGGAAGTGACGCTTAGAGACCTCCAGGCGATGGGTCTTGTGGCCGGGGCGAACGCCATGATCCTCGGCAACTACCTTACCACTCCGGGACGCTCTCCCAAGGACGACCTGCGCATGCTTGACGATCTGCAGATGCCGGTCAGAAAAGAAATTCTAAACTAGCCACGCAGCGGCGATTCCATTATATTCTTTGCACCGGCGGTATCTTAAAAGACACCACTGCGCGAAGCGATATGAGTGAAAAATCCAAACAGATAGCCTCTTACGACAGGGAATTTGTCTGGCATCCGTTTACCCAGATGAAGGATTACGCGAGCAGGGATCCCATAGTGATCGAGCGCGCGGAAGGGTCGTACCTGGTGGATTCAGAGGGAAAGAAGTACATAGACGGCGTTTCCTCCCTCTGGGTGAACATCCACGGCCACGCGGTGCCCGAGATTGACGGGGCCATAAAAAAGCAGCTTGAGCTTGTGAGCCACAGCACGCTTCTCGGCATTACAAATCCTCCGGCCGCCGAGCTTGCGAAGCAGCTTGTGGATATCTGCCCGCCGGGACTCAAGAAAGTGTTTTACTCGGGCGACGGGGCAAGTGCCGTGGAGGTTGCGCTCAAGATGGCGTTTCAGTACTGGTGCCACAGGGGAAGGCCCGAGAAAAGGGCGTTTCTGTGCCTTGATAACGGCTATCACGGCGACACCCTGGGAGCCGTCTCGGTAGGGGGAATAGATATTTTCCACAAGGCTTTCTCGCCGCTTCTGTTCAAGACCTACAGGGCTCCTTCCTATTACTGCTACAGGTGTCCGCTGGGGAAAACCTGGCCCGGATGCGGAATCGCGTGCGCGGATGAAATGGGGGAGATACTCAGGGAGCGCCAAGGGGAGATAGCAGCCGTCATACTCGAGCCCTGCGTTCAGGCCGCGGGGGGAATGGTGGTGGCCCCCGACGGCTACCTGGCGAAAGTTAGGGAGAACTGCACGCGTTACGACGTGCTGATGATAGTTGACGAGGTGGCTACGGGCTTCGGGAGAACGGGCAGGATGTTCGCGTGCGAACACGACGGGGTGACGCCCGACATGATGGTTCTCGGGAAGGGGATGACCGGGGGATACCTTCCGCTTTCGGCGACGATAACTACCGATGAGATATACGAGCAGTTCCTGGGAGACTACGAGGAATTCAAGACGTTTTTTCACGGTCACAGTTACTCTGGAAACCCTCTTTCGTGCGCGGCCGCTATGGGAAATCTCGAGGCTTTTAGAAATAACGACACACTGCCCTCTCTTCCGGAAAAAATTGAGTTCCTCGAGAACGAGCTTCGGGAGTTCGAGGGCCTCTCCCACGTCGGAAACGTAAGAAACAAGGGGCTTATGGTCGGAATCGAGCTCGTTGGCGACAAGAAAACCAAACAGTCATACGAGCCGGAGGAGAGGATGGGGTGGCGGGTCGCCGAGGAAGCGCTCTCTCACGAGGTTCTCATAAGACCGCTTGGGGACGTGGTCGTGCTCATGCCTCCCGTGGGAATCGGGATGGACGATCTCGCGAAGCTTCTGCGGGCGACTTATCTCTCCATAAAAAAGGTTACCGAAGAGTGGTAGTGCGGATGGAAGCCCCCGATTGCCTTGAGTGGATTGAAGATGAGTTGAGGGTCATACGGGGGGAAAATCTTTTCAGGACGCTTACGGAGATCGCCTCGGGGCAGTCTCCCGAGATAGTAATCGGCGGGAAAAAGCACCTGCTCCTAGCTTCTAACAACTATCTGGGTCTCTCCACCGACCCGAGAGTGATCGGGGCGGCGGCCGGGGCCCTTTCTGATTACGGTACGGGCTCGGGAGGGTCAAGGCTGGTCAGCGGGAGTTCCGACCTTCACGCCGAGCTTGAGGAAAAAATAGCGCGGTTTAAGTCAACCGAGGCCGCGATCCTTTTCTCAAGCGGCTATCTCGTGAATGTGGGAACGATCGCGGCGCTTGTCGGGGAAGGGGACACGGTGTTCAGCGACGAGCTTAACCACGCATCAATAATAGATGGCTGCAGGCTCTCCCGGGCCAGGGTGCGGGTGTATCCCCATCTCGATACGGACAGCCTTAGGCACATGGTTTCCCGAAGCCGTGGCGGCGGAAAGAAGCTCATAGTCACGGATACTGTGTTCAGCATGGACGGGGATCTCGTTGACCTCGGGGAGATCTGCTCGATCGCTGAGCGCTACGGATGCATGCTCATGGTGGATGAGGCCCACGCCATGGGGGTTCTCGGGGAGAAGGGCAGCGGAGCCACCGAGCATTTCGGAGTCGAGCGGAGGGTTCCCGTGGTCATGGGTACTCTTTCAAAAGCCGTCGGATCCCTGGGTGGATACGTGGCCGGCAGCCGATCTCTTGTCGATTTCATCAGAAACAGGGTAAGGAGCTACATTTTCGATACCTCCCTTCCCGCAGCTTCCCTCGCCGCGTCAATTGAGGCTATCTGTATCATAGAGAGCGAACCGGAGAGAAGAAGGCATCTGATGGAGCTTGTCGATACGTTCAAGGCCGGTCTTTTAGAGATGGGGTTTTCCGTGCTTCCCTCCCAGAGTGCTATAGTTCCCGTGCTTACGGGTGAGCCGGAGGCGACACTCAGTCTGGCGTCGGCACTTAGGGACAGAGGAATCTACACTCCCGCGGTAAGACCTCCATCGGTTCCCGCCGGAAAATGCAGAATAAGGGCGTCGCTTATGGCGACCCACACGAAAGACCAGATATCCCGGGCCCTTGAGGGCTTCAGGGATTCAAGATCGCTCGTTAAGAGTTTCTGACCAGGAACTGTATCCGCCTCGCGGAGTTCTCCTTGCGTCGGTGCTTTAAATGGGTCAGTAAGTCTGCGGCTGCGCGCAGCTTTTTCCCGGAACTGCTGGAACCTCGATATCGCCGTTTATTATGCTGGTCCTGTACTCTTCCAGACGATTTTTTATCTTGTCCACGAACCCCCCGGACGTTGCGTAGTCGACTCCGCCGTTTGAGAGATCGTTTCTCACCTCTCCGCCCGTGAATTCGCCGTTTTTACGGGCTTCGATGATATTGTAGACCGCTGTGTCCACCCTTTTCAGCATGGAAGTCAGTATGTGCTCCCGCTCGGATTCACTTGCGGTCCTGTACTGGTCTGAATCAACCCCTATAGCCCAGACTCCGCTTCCCCGCGCTTCGCTTATGTCCTTTGCCGCCTTGAAAAGTCCCGGCCCCGAGGCTCCAGACGCGTGAAAAATGACATCCGCTCCGGCTGCGAATATGCGTGTCGCAACCATCTCAGCTTTTTCGGCATTGTTAAACCCCGTCTGATCATCCCAGTGAGACAGGTATTCCGTTTCAATCGTGATATCTGGGTTTACTTGCCTTGCCCCGGCTATAAATCCCGCCTCGAATCTTTCGATGATCGCATCAGGAGTGGCGCATACTCCTCCTATGAAGCCGATCTTGTCCGTCTTTGTTGTAAGTGCCGCTGCGGCGCCGACCAGAAAGGAGCCTTCTGTCTCGTTAAAAAGCAGGCTCGCGAAATTCACAGGAGGGTTCTTTCCCTGCTGGATGTCCACTCCGGCGAAACTGGTTTCCGGGAATTCAGCAGCGATCTTTTTTATCTGGTCCTCAAATGAAAACCCGACGGCTATAACGAGGTCGTTATTTTCGGCCAGGGACCGGATAAGTTCCTCTCGGTCGGTTCCGTCAGTTGTATCTTCGTTTACAGAAATTCCGAGTTCCGCCTCGGCCCTCTTGATCCCTTCATAAGCGGACTCATTGAATGACTTGTCCTCCTTGCCTACGGTGTCGTAGACTATTCCCACCGCAGGGCCGCTATCGTCCTCGTCGTGGCATGAAAGGGCAGAAAAAGATATAAGCAGCACTGCTGGGAGCAGAACTAACAGGAATGCGTCTGCTTTCAGGTTTTTTTTCATCTTTTTCTCCGGCTAGCTGACTGGCGGAAGCTCTCTTCAGGTTTCCCGCTCCGCGAAAATCTGTAACCAGAGCAAGTATATACCAGAACCTGCGAATTGCATTAAAAGCGTGAAGAAACCTCGTGGTCGGAGACATAGGTCCGGGCGGTCCTTCCCCGAGGCCCCCGGAGCGCGTTTTTTCGTCTCAGGTCTGTTTGACATGCGGCGGGTATTGCTCTAGAGTTTAGCGAAACGGACGGAGAAGGAGAGTATTTATGGACTGGGGCATGAAAAACAGGATGGCCCGCATTATAAGGCCCGATACGGGAAGAGCCGTCATGCTCGCGCTTGACCACGGCTACTTTCTCGGCCCAACGCACCGCCTCGAGGTTCCCGAAGAAACCATAACTCCCCTTCTCCCTTATGCAGATACCATAATGCTCACAAGGGGAGTGCTCAGAACCTCGGTCTCTCCGGATTCGGGGGCAAACGTGGTGCTCAGGGTCTCAGGGGGAACCAGCATCGCCGGCCCGCATCTTGAGGACGAGGGCATTACCGTGGATTTCGAGGAGGCCATAAGGCTCAACGTCGCCGGAGTAGGGCTTTCAGTCTTTGTCGGAACCGGGTTTGAGAGACAGACACTTCTCGGGCTCTCTGAGCTTGTGAACCAGGGGGAGAGATACGGCATTCCGGTTTTGGGGATAACGGCTGTCGGAAAAGAGCTTGAAAAAAGGGACTCAAGGTACCTTGCGCTCTGCTGCAGGATATGCGCTGAACTCGGAGCGCGCATCGTCAAGACCTATTACTGCGAGGATTTCGAGAAAGTAACCGGAAGCTGCCCGGTGCCCATAGTGATCGCGGGCGGTCCCAAGCTTGATACCGAGATGGACGTTTTCAACATGACTCACGAGGCCATATCCCGGGGCGCCGCGGGAGTGGACATGGGAAGAAACATTTGGCAGCGCGACAACCCCGTGGCGATCCTAAGGGCGATTCGCGGCATCGTTCACGAGAACATGACCCCCAAGCAGGCCCACGAGCTTTTCACGGAACTCGGGGAGAAAGGCTCGTGACATGCTCGCCGCGGTCTATCACACAAACAGCGACCTGAGGGTTGAGGAGTTTCCCCGCCCGGAGCCGGGAGAGGGGGAGGTCCTCATCAGGGTCAGGGCGAGCGGAATCTGCGGAAGCGATCTTATGGAGTGGTACAGGGTGCCGAAAGCTCCTTTGGTGCTGGGTCACGAGATTGCGGGGGAAGTGGCTGAAATTGGATCGGGAGTGAGCCGGTTCCGGGTAGGCGACAGGGTCGTTGCCACTCATCATGTCCCCTGCAAAGAGTGCCGTTACTGCCTTTCCGGAAGACATACCAGCTGTCCCATGATAAGGAAATCGGGGTTTAACCCGGGCGGTTTCTCGGAGTTTGTGTGCGTGGCACCTCCGAACGTGGAGCGGGGAGTTCTTCATCTTCCGGACAACGTGTCTTTTGAGGAAGGATCGTTCACGGAGCCCCTTGGCTGCGTCACGAGAGCGATTCGCGCGGCGGGACTTTGTAGCGGGGACAGCGTAACGATTCTCGGAAGCGGCACGGCTGGGCTTTTATGCCTTCAGTATGCTCTTCACCTTGGCGCGGGACCGGTTTTCATGACTGATTCAGATGAATTCAGGCTGTGTAAGGCCATGGAGTTCGGAGCCGCTTATGTTTTCAGCCCCGAGGACGACATCTCTTCGTTTGTAATGGAGAATAACTCAGGATACCTCTCTGACATGGTAATAGTCTGCACGGGGGCGCGGGCCGCGATAAAAAGCGCCTTCAGTCTTGTCTCCCCTTCGGGGAAAATACTCTTTTTTGCTCCTTCTGACCCGGAGTTCAGGCTGGATTTCCCCTTTAACGATTACTGGTGGTCGGGAGTCCGTATTGTGAGTTCATACGCGGCGGCTCCCGGGGACTTGGAAGACGCACTTTCTCTGATAGAAAAAGGGGCTGTGGATGTGGGCGGGATGATTACCCACAGGTTTTCGCTACGAGACATCCAGAGAGGTTTCACACTTGCCGAAAATCCCGAAAAAAGCCTTAAAATCATGATAACTCCCTGATTATATTGAAAATCTATGCTATATACGCTTGCAATATATTTTGATTTATATACAATGTGTATATAGCAATTTCAAGGAGGTGAGATAATGCCTGTTAAAGGATCAGTCTTCAAGAACAATCGAACTCAAGCCGTCAGGCTTCCCGCTGAGGTGCGCTTTCCAGACGACGTCAAAGAAGTTATTGTGAGAGTGGTCGGTCATGACCGCATACTTTCCCCTGTTGACCATGCTTGGGATAGTTTCTTTTTGTCTGAGGAGCGCGTGACTGACGATTTTATGACTGAGCGTGTCAGCCAGGAGCAGCCGGAAAGAGAGCCTTTTGAGTAATGCTGAAGTATATGCTGGACACCAACATTGTGATTTATGTCATTAATCGTCGGCCGATTGAGTTGTTGGATGTTTTTAACCGTAATCTTCCACGGACATGCATAAGCTCGGTAACCTTGGCTGAATTGCTGCATGGCGTTGAGAAGAGTTCAAGACCGGAGTACAACCGCAGGCAGGTTGAAGAGTTTGTTTCCCTGCTAGATGTTCTTGAATACGGACCAGCGGCGGCATCCCATTACGGAGAGATACGTGCCGACTTAGAGCGGAGAGGAATTTCTGCAGGAGTGAATGACATGCACATCGCTGCCCATGCTAGGAGTCAAGGTTTAACGATTGTCACAAACAACCTGAGCGAATTTGTACGCATTAGGGGTCTAAGTCTGGATAACTGGATCGAGAATCATACAGCCTGATCTTGTCGATTCCTCTCTATTTCCTTTATCCTGTCGAGAATCCTGTTCGCAAGTTCAAATTTGCTCATGAGCTGAAGTTCTTCAACTTTTTCCCTGTCCACAAGCCAGGCTATGTTGGTATCTTCTCCGAAGCCCGCCTGCGGGGCCGTAACGTCGTTTGCCACAATGAGGTCAAGGTTCTTCTCCTTGAGCTTCTTTTGTGAATTCTCGACAATGTTTTCCGTCTCGGCCGCGAATCCCACCAGTATCCTGTCTTTCTTGTTTTCTCCGAGTGACTTCAGTATGTCCCGGGTTTTCTTAAGGGGGATGGAGAGCTGTTTTTTCGATTTTTTTATCTTCTGCTCCGATTTTTCTCGGGGCGAGTAATCGCTTACGGCCGCCGACTTTATCACTATGTTTGCCAGCTCGAAACACTCGTGGATTCTCTCATACATCTCATCGCAGTCAGTTATCCGCACTACTTTCACTCCGTGTGGGTCCGGAAGAGAGGAGTGTCCCGAAACCAGTGTCACACGGGCTCCGCGAAGCCATGCGGCCCGGGCTATCGAGTAGCCCATTTTTCCGGTAGATGGGTTGGATATGAACCTTACGGGATCTATGTGCTCCCTGGTCGCTCCGGCGCTTACAAGTATGTTCTCTCCCGCGTAGTCCTGCGGCGCAATCGCCTTCTGAACCTCAAGAGCTATAGCGTCTGTTTCGGCAAGCCTTCCCCTTCCGGTCCACCCGCAGGCAAGATCTCCCTCCTCGGGTTCCACTATGGTGAATCCGTGACGCCTCAGTTTCTCCATGTTTTCCTGCACTATGGAGTTTGAGTACATATTGGAGTTCATTGCGGGACAGATAATCACAGGAGCCCTGGTTGCCAGTATGACGGTTGCGAGCAGGCTGTCGGCTATCCCAGAGGCGATTTTGCCTATAAAGGACGCGCTTGCGGGCGCGACCACCACCACGTCGCCCTCGTCGGCAATTTTTATGTGGCCTATTTCGGATTCTGAAGTGAGATCAAAAAGATTGGAGGCGACCTTGTTTCCAGAGAGGGTCTGGAGGGTGAGCGGGGTTATGAAGCGCTCGGCGTTTGCGGTCATTACGCACCGAACCTCCGCCCCGTCTCTCACGAGAGATCTCACAAGTTCGCAGGACTTGTAGGCGGAGATCCCGCCCGTTATTCCCACTACGACGTTTTTTCCCTGGAACCACTCCATGGGATAAAGTATATTGCCAACCCGCAAATAGGCAATACACCTTGCGCGGCGGCGGAGCTAGACCCTGTCGGTTACTGCGCCCTGGGAAGCGGAGGAAACAAGCCTTGAGTATTTCGCGAGCACGCCGGCTTTTTCCTTCGCCGCGGGCTTTTTCCAAGCTTTTCTTCTTTTTTGAAGCTCTCTGTTCGGCACGTTCAGGGTTATCTCCCTGCTTTTGGCGTCAATAGTTATCTCATCCCCGTTTTTTATGAGCGCCAAGGCGCCGCCGTCAACCGCCTCGGGCGTTATATGTCCCACGACGAAGCCGTGAGTTCCCCCCGAGAAGCGGCCGTCCGTTATAAGCGCCACGTCTCCTCCGAGCCCCTTGCCCATAACGGCCGCGGTGGGGGCCAGCATCTCCCTCATTCCCGGCCCTCCTTTTGGACCCTCGTACCTTACCACTATCACGTGTCCTTTCTTCACCCTGCCGCCGAGAATCGCCTTGAGGCTCTGCTCCTCGGAGTTAAACACTATGGCCTTTCCGGTAAAGGAGTCCCCTTCCTTGCCCGTTATTTTTGCCACTGCTCCCTCAGGCGCTATGTTTCCCTTGAGAATAACTATGTGGGCCGATTCCTTTATCGGTTTCTTCACTGGGTGAACTATCTTCTGCCCCCTTGGATATCTTTTAACCCCCCGCAGGTTCTGCTTCAGGGTCTTGCCGGTTACGGTCATGCAGTCTCCGTGCAGGAAGCCTTCGTCAAGGAGAATCCTGAGAAGCGGAGTCAGTCCCCCTATCTTGCAGAAATCAGACATCATGTACTGCCCGCTTGGCTTGAGGTCGGCCAGCACCGGAACTTTTTTTCCGACCCTTGTGAAATCGTCTATCGTGAGACGCACCCCGGCGGCGTTCGCCATAGCGAGCAGGTGGAGCACCGAGTTGGTTGAGCCCCCGAGCGTCACGACTACCGTTATGGCGTTCTGGAAGGCTTTTTTCGTCATTATGTCCCGCGGCGTTATGTTTTCTTTTATGAGGTTCAAGACCGCCGCCCCGGCATTTTTGCAGTCCGCTACCTTGTCTTTTGAAACCGCCGCTTGGGCGGAGCTGTTGGGAAGACTCATCCCGAGGGCTTCTATCGCTGAAGCCATGGTGTTCGCGGTGTACATTCCCCCGCAGGAACCGGGTCCGGGAATCGCGCAGGACTCTATTTCCTTGAGTTCCGAATCGGTGATGTCGCTGTTTGAGTGTGCTCCCACCGCTTCAAATACAGAAACTATATCAACGTCTTTGCCTCTGTAGTTTCCGGGAAGTATCGTTCCGCCGTAGACGAACACAGACGGCCTGTTAAGCCTCGCCATAGCCATGAGGCACCCGGGCATGTTCTTGTCGCATCCCCCTATGGCCACGATGCCGTCAAATCCCTCTCCCGCCGCCACAGTTTCAATGGAATCGGCTATGACCTCCCTTGATACGAGTGAGTACCTCATTCCAGGGGTTCCCATCGATATTCCGTCGGACACGGTAATCGTGTTGAAGATTATGGATTTGCCTCCGGCCCTGTTCGCCCCCGCGGCCCCGTGTCTCGCGAGCTGGTCTATATGCATGTTGCAAGGCGTTACCATGCTCCAAGTAGACGCTATGCCCACGACGGGTTTCTTGAAATCCCTGTCTGTAAATCCCACCGCTCTCAGCATGGAGCGGCTAGGGGCCCTGTGTGTTCCTTCCACGTAGATTGAAGAGTATTTCCTCGGGGTTTCTTTCTTTCTGGTGCTTTTCTCTGCCAATAGAGTGCTCCTCCTTCTTGTTTTGTGTTCAGTTAATCAGCGTTTTCAGTGAATTTTAACCAGTACCATTCTAAAGCTTAAATCGAGAGAAAAAAACAAAAATCGAATTTATAATTAAATTCACGGGTTGCCTGACCGCGAGCTGCCTAATTTTTCTCCCAGAGCATGCGAAGTGGTACCGCGTAGAATCCTTCGCCGAATCCGACTGACACCTCTCCGTCGTAGAGCACCACTCCTCCCTTGAACCGGCGGCTGCCTACAGCATCCCTGAGTCTGCGCAGACCTCGGAAATCGGCCATGGTTACCGTTCCTGATGCCTTCACCTCTACACCTGCCACTTCCATGGTTCCGCGTTCAATAACGATGTCGACTTCCGCGCGGTCCCGGTCCCGGTAGTGATAGAATGACATGAAATCATCACGGCAGGCTGCCTGGCGTCGCAGTTCATGGAAAACGAATGTCTCAAGTAGTTGTCCCAGAAGCGGCCGGTCAACTTCGAGGCCAGCGGCATTTACACCCAGAAGGGCGCAGGCAAGGCCCGTATCGCCTATATGAAGTTTCGGCGTTTTGACAAGACGGCTCTGGCGGTTGTTCTGCCATGGGAGCAGCCTCTCTATCAGGAAAGAAGTTTCCAGCAACCTCACATAGCCTCCTATGGCCGGTCGGCTCAGCTGAAATGATGAAGCGAGGCTTGACAGGTTGAACAGTCCTGCAGTCTGGGTCGCGCATGATTCCAGCAGTTGCGGAAGCGAATCCGGCATGCTTATTCGTGAGAAATCAAGTATGTCTGTCTGCAATTGATGCAGATAATCCCTGTACCACGCTATCTGCCGTCGTTCAGACGGTCGCGCTAAAGCGGCCGGGTATCCTCCCGCCGCGATACGTTCGAAGAGATTTGTGCCGAGACGCTCTGTTGTCTCAATCCTGAAGCCGTCTCCGAAGAGGGTGTCGAGGAAACGGGGGCAAGACTGGTCCTCAAGTTCACATTGAGAAAGAGGGTACAGACGAATTATCTGCATCCTGCCCGCAAGCGAGTCTGTAAGTTTCGGAATCTGCAGCACGTTTGCGGACCCCGTCATTACAAAGCGGCCGGGCGTACGTTTTCGGTCTACCTGTATCTTCAGAGCGGAGAAAATTTCGGGCACGCGCTGCACTTCGTCCAGAATAACGCGCTCGGGAAGTGCGGCAACGAAGCCCATAGGGTCTTTCTTGGCGGTTTTGGATACTGTGCTGTCATCAAAATCAATATAGTGATATCCGGAAGTTCTTATTGCCCGTGGCACATTCGTCTGGCTCTGCTTTGAATCGGTTCCATGCTGCTTCAGATACATGGGAGCACACACCATCTGTGCCAGAGTTGTTTTTCCGCATTGACGGGGGCCGTGAATCAAGACGACCGGCGAATCTTCAAGAGCCTCGGTCAAGCGTGGTTCTATATGGCGTGGATAAAGCATTATGTTGTTCACAGGGAAATTATAATTTTTATATCGCTGATTGCAAGGTTGAGAAATCGCTGATTGCAGAGTTATATTATATTTGTCTGTGAGTTCTCAATGCCTTCAATTACAGAGTTAGTGACTTTTCCCTTTAAAACACAGGAATTTTATATCGCTGATTGCAAGGTTAAGGGGTCGCTGATTGCAAGGTTAAGGGGTCGCTGATTGCAAGGTTGAAAAGAGTGGTTGGCGCTTGGCAGGAAAATAGGGATTAGTGATATCGGTATGTTGCGATTCCAGACCGCCAAAGCCGGGACGATTTTGTTTGCGGTCAGCGAATGGGCGCCGCGTACAAAATTCCCCCCGATTTCCAGGAAGCGTTAAGCCCCCTTTCAAGCGCTAGAGGGGTCTTGGGCCCCAGATGCCTTTCGAATATCTCCCCGTAGTTGCCTACGGCTGAAACCGCGTTAACGGCCCAATCCTTGTCAAGACCGAGCATCTCGCCCATGTTGCCTTCGGTGCCCAGGAAACGGTTCATGCCCGGATTATTTCCGGGTTTTTTAGCGAGATCCGCGACATTCTTCTGAGTGATGCCCATCTCTTCTGCGATAATCAGCGCGTTAACCACCCACTTTCCGATATCAGCCCAGCGGTCATCGCCATGGCGCACCGCGCCGCCCAGCGGCTCTTTTGAAATGATTTCGGGAAGAATTATGTGTTCCGCCGGATTTTTCAGCGCCGCCCGCGTAGAGGCCAGCGCCGACGCGTCGGTGGTGTACACGTCGCATCTTTTGCTTTCATACATGATGATGCTCTCCGCGTTGGTTCCGGTGTTGAGATGCTCATATCCCATTTTGTTGAATCTAAAGTAATCCGCCAGGTTAAGTTCCGTGGTGGTGCCGACCTGGACGCACACCGAAGCCCCGGCCAGCTGCGTTGCCGACGTTACCCCAAGATCTCTGCGAACCAAAAAGCCCTGACCATCATAGTAGTTAACGGGCAGGAAGGTCAGTTTCAGGTCAGCGTCGCGACTCAGCGTTTCAGTGGTGTTGCGGAACAGTATGTCGCCTTCGCCGGCATTTAGCTGGGCAAAACGCGTTCTATTCGTGGACGGTACGAAATTCACCTTGTCCCCGCTTCCCAGCACTGCGGCGGCTACGGCGCGGCAGAAATCGACGTCAAAGCCCCGCCAGCCGCCTTTTCCGTCTGGAGAAGCGAATCCGGCCAAGCCCGATGAAACAATACAGTTGAGCTTGCCCCGCTTTTTCACATCCTCAAGGGTGCCGGCATCAGCCATGACTGTGAATGAAAACAGTACGGCAATAATTGCCAGAAACTTCGTTGCTCTCATATCTGCTATCTTCTTGAGCAGAATGAAACGTCCTGAATTTAAGGATGAAATCAGACTTCTGCCTTCTCCCTTGTGTAAAACGATCATATTTTCCATCAGTGATCCAGTATCTGGCTTAAAAACAGCTTCGTTCTTTCATGCTGCGGGTTCAGGAAGAAGTCATCGGGGTTGTTCTCCTCGATTATTTCTCCGTTGTCCATGAAGATGACGCGGTCGCCTACAGTTCTTGCGAATCCCATTTCATGGGTCACACATATCATGGTAATCCCTTCGCTTGCCAGATGAATCATCACGTCCAGCACTTCCTTGATCATTTCAGGGTCAAGTGCCGACGTGGGTTCATCAAACAGCAGTATCCGGGGTTTCATGCAGAGACTTCGCGCTATCGCCACGCGCTGCTGCTGGCCCCCGGAGAGCTGACCCGGGTACTTGTTCGCCTGCTCGGGAATCTTGACTCTTTCCAGATATTTCATGGCAACTGCGTTCGCCTCCGCAAGAGGCATTTTGCGGACCCATATTGGAGCAAGAGTACAGTTCTCAAGCACCGTCAGGTGTGGAAACAGGTTGAAATGCTGAAAGACCATGCCCACCTCGCGCCGAATGCTCTCGATGTTCTTGATATCATGGGAAAGTTCTATTCCCTCAACGATGATTTCTCCCTGCTGGTGTTCCTCCAGCCGATTGATGCATCTGATTAACGTTGATTTTCCCGAACCCGATGGGCCGCATACGACGATTTTTTCCCCGACTCCGACATTAAGATTGATGTTTTTAAGCACATGGAACTTGCCGTACCATTTATGCACATCCCGCATTATTACCGCATAGTTCTCCGCGGCCGATTTTGTTTTCTCATTCATTGGTTCAGGTTTTTGGGTCATTTGTGCCATGCTCCTTATCTTTTATGCTCGGTTTCCAGTTTGTTTTCAAGGTGCTGTGAATATCTTGCCATCCCAAAACAGGAAATAAAAAAGAATATTGCCACGAACAGATAAACCTCGGTTGAGAGCCCCGTCCACCTTGTATCTGCGAGAGACGCCCTGCCTATCCCGAGAGGATCCAGAAGTCCGATAATAATTACCAGTGTCGTATCCTTGTATAGTCCGATAAAAGTATTCACTATGCCGGGTATGGAAATCTTCATAGCCTGGGGCAATATGATCAGTCTCATGGCGGACCAGTAGTGAAGCCCCATTGAATCTGCGGCTTCGAACTGTCCTTTCGGTATTGCCTGCAGACCTCCACGGATAACTTCCGCCATGTACGCCGACGCAAAAAGGGTAACCATGATCAGTACGCGCAGCAGAAGGTCGAAAGTCACTCCCGGAGGGAGGAAATAATTGAGCATCGTTGAAGCTACGAACAGAAGAGTAATCAACGGTACTCCGCGGATAAACTCAATGAAGCCTATTGAGAATATCTGGATTGCGGGGAGTTTCGACTGACGACCCAGAGCCAGCAGGATCCCGATCGGCAGTGAAAACCCGATGCCGGTTATCCCGATGACCAAGGTAAGCATGAAACCGCCGAACTGATCGGTCTCGACAGGCGTAAGACCTAGCCCTCCGACCAGAAGCCATGCGGTGACGAACGGGAAAGCGACCGCGATATGAAGAGCGTATTTGCGATAAGGCGCTTTTTCAAAGAGTATCGGAATGAGAGTGAAAATCAGCAGGACAAATGAAAGATTCACCCGCCAGCGCTCAGCGACTGGGTAAAAGCCATAGGTGAACAGGTTAAGACGTTCGCCGATAACCGCCCAGCACGCACCGCCAGCCTTGGCGCTGCATTCATCTCTGCTTCCCCCGGTAAATGCCGCGTCAAGAAACAGCCAGTCCACAAGCGCGGGAACGGTTTCAATCAAGAACCAGATCGCCAGAAGCGTTAAGACTATGTTTGTGGCACTTGAGAAAAAATGTTTTCTAGTCCAGGCGTAGATTCCTATTACGTTACGAGGCGGCGGAAGATCGGGGTGTTCTCCAACTCTGTAGGTTTCCTTGTTTATGACTATTTCCTCCTAACGTTCAACCAGCCTGATCCGTTTGTTGTAGATGTTCATCGCGAAGGATATTAGCAGGGATAATGAGAGATACAGCAACAGCACGATAATCATGCATTCCATTTCCCTGCCCGTCTGGTTAAGCGTAATGCCGCCGATGGTGGCAACTATGTCCATGTAGCCGATCGCGATAGCCAGAGATGAATTCTTGGCAAGGTTAAGATATTGCGAGGTAAGCGGCGGTACTATCACCCTCAGCGCCTGGGGAATCACGACCAGATTAAGCGTTCTGCCGTGGTTTATCCCAAGGGCCAGGGACGCTTCGGTCTGCCCGTAATTGACGGAGATGATGCCGGCCCTTACTATTTCGGCGATAAACGCGGCTGTATACAGGGAAAGCGCAATCCAGAGTGCGGTGAATTCAGGCCTGATCACCATACCTCCGCTAAAGTTGAATCCCCTCAGCGCGGGCATCTCAAACGTGATCGGACCGCCTATAAGAAAATAGGAGACAATCGGAATTCCCAGCACGGCCCCCATCGATATCCAGAACACCGGGTAGTACTCTCCCGTTTTTCTCTGTATGCCCGCCGCATATCTGCGGAACCATATTGTGAAAATAATTCCCGCGGCGAACAGGCCCAGAATCACCAGAAACAGAGGTTCAAAAATCGGTTTGGGAAGAAAGAAGCCGCGGTTAGTCAGAAACGCGATATCGCCGAGACTTTGCGCCTCTCTGGGCACGGGAAGCGTATTAACTATGATCCCGTATACAAGGAGTATGTGGAGCAGTACCGGTACATTCCTTACGTAATCAATATAGATGTGGGCAAGCCTGCTTGCCAGCAGGTTTTTCGACAGCCGCAGAACGCCCAGCGTGAATCCAAGAACCGTTGCCAGAACGATGCCGCTTACCGCCACCAGAAGGGTGTTTAGAATTCCCACCAGCATTGCGCGGAAGTGAGTGGAACGGGACGTGTATTCTATTAGATGCTGATTTATATCATAGCTTGCGGGTTCCCGCAGATAGCCGAAACTGAAACCTTTGCCTATTGCCTCAAGGTTGACAACGGCATTCCTTACGATGTAGGCGAACAAGCCGAAGATCAGCACGACTGCGAGGACCTGAATAATAACGGATCGGGAATGCTCATCCCTCCACAATCGAGACAGAAAAGCTATTGGATCCATCACATTCGTGCTGCGGCTTCGGCTTGAATTATTATTGACGTTTACTCACAATCAGCGAATAGGTGCTGCGTACAAAATCCCCCCTGATTTCCAGGAAGCGTTAAGCCCCCTTTCAAGCGCTAGAGGGGTCTTAGGACCCAGATGCCTTTCGAATATCTCTCCGTAGTTGCCTACGGCTGAAACTGCGTTAACGGCCCAATTCTTGTCAAGACCGAGCATCTCGCCCATGCTGCCTTCCGTGCCTAGAAAACGGTTCATGCTCGGATTGTTTCCAGGCTTTTTAGCGAGGTCCTTGACATTTTTCTGAGTGATGCCCATCTCTTCTGCGATAATCAGCGCGTTAACCACCCACTTTCCGATATCAGCCCAGCGGTCATCGCCATGGCGCACCGCGCCGCCCAGCGGCTCTTTTGAAATGATTTCGGGAAGAATTATGTGTTCCGCCGGATTTTTCAGCGCCGCTCGCGTGGAGGCTAAAGCCGACGCGTCGGTGGTGTACACGTCGCATCTTTTGCTTTCATACGCGACGATGCTCTCTTCATTGGTTTCGGTATTAACAGGCTCGTACTTCATTTTATTGGCTCTGAAGTAATCCGCCAGGTTAAGTTCCGTGGTGGTGCCGGTCTGGATGCACACCGAAGCCCCGGCCAGTTGCGTTGCCGACGTTACCCCAAGACTTTTGCGAGTTAAAAAGCCCTGACCATCATAGTAGTTAACGGGCAGGAAAGTCAGTTTCAGGTCAGCGTCGCGACTCAGCGTTTCGGTGGTATTGCGGAACAGTATGTCGCCTTCGCCAGCATTTAACTGGGTAAACCGCGTTTTATTCGTAGTCGGTACAAATTTCACCTTGTCACCGCTTCCCAGCACGGCAGCGGCTACGGCGCGGCAGAAATCGACGTCAAAGCCCTGCCAGTTGCCTTTTTCGTCCGGAGATGCGAACCCGGCCAAGCCCGATGAAACAATACAGTTAAGCTTGCCTCGTGCTTTTACATCCTCAAGGGTGCCAGCTTCAGCCATGACTGTGAATGAAAACAGTACGGCAATAATTACCAAAAAATTTGTTACTCTCATACCAAGTACCTCCTTAGGGGAGAGAATTTGAATTTAAGGAGGGAATCAGACGCTTGAAAAACCCTCTTTATTCTAATTTGTAATATAATCATATTTCCCGGCGTTTTGCAATTTAGGAATTTCCACTTGAACTTTAAAGTGCACCACTAACTTCGATAATCTCTTTTCATGGGAGTTTAGCACAGGGATCGACAGGGGACAAAGCTCTTCGCAGCGAGGGCGAGCCCGAGCGAAGAAGAGCTTTGTCCAGCACCTTAACAGCGCTGTTGTTCGTCTCAAGCGCGTCGTAGAAGACAAGCTAAGCTCCTCTTTCGAGAGTCCCAGGACGACGTGCTTGTACTCAGCCGCGTCCATGCTTCCGCGAAGAGCGTTGGCCGTGCTCCAGAGTTCGGCCTCGTACCCCACTGTGGCACCGTTTACCTCTGGAACCGCCTTCTTGCCGGGTGATTTCCTCTTTTTCTGTTTCATTCCATGCTTCGCCGTGATATCCCGGATAACAAGAGCAACTTAAGACGGCTCCTGCCTTTTGTATTCTACCTTGCCGTGCCTGTTCATAAAACCGGAAAAGAGTCAGACGGTTAACTGCCCCGTTGTTCTCCCATCTTGATTGTCGCAGCGCTGCGCGTTGATAATCCTGTCTTCCTGATTACACTTTTCTTGCGTCGAGAGAAACTGTGTTTTCCGAAAGACACTGTCTTTTCGGAATTGTCTGATGAATGCATGCTTTGCTGATTTCCGACGGTGGTATGAAGTACCGGAACACAGAGAAAAAACCGTGATTATGTACTTGACGAAACGAAAATTTCGCAAGGTACTAATTTTTAACCTGCTGTTTGCTCTGCTCGCTACAGTCGCTTGCGACCCCGCCCCAACAGGAACAGATACAACAAGCAAGGAAGATATTAGACTGAAGTTTCGTTTTTTTAATAATTGTCAGCCTATCAAGTTACTGATAGACGTGAGCCTTGGAAAAGAAAATAGAGTAAATCTAACTGAAACAGAACTTAGAAATTTTATAGAATCACGTTTGCGTTCTGCTCGTATTCCCATTGAACTCAACGAGTCCGGAAAAAGTACCAGAATAGCCGATCATTTATATGCGGGGGTTAATATAGTTGGAATTAGTTTTACGAAAAAGCTTGAATTTAATAAAGTTTTGGAAGATCCCCTGTCTTCCACATATGGTACGGCGATGACATGGGAAACCGGTACGTTCGGGCACTTCGGATTTTCTGATTCTGTTGAAGAAAACAAAGCTCTTATACTTTCTGGGTTTCAAAACCACCTCGATGAATTTATAACTGAATACCTCAGAGCAAATCAGAAATACTGCGAATGATCAAAAACACCGTGCTGACCTGCGTGTGTGCTGTCTGAAAAGGATGGCGCCGTGGATGCATTCTCAAACCGTCTGGATTCGCTGCGGTCAAGGCAC
>VXTZ01000014.1:0-109475 GCA_009837205.1 Candidatus Dadabacteria bacterium
GTTGTAAGATATATAAAGTTTCCCTTTTTGCAAGAACAAAAACCGAACTTGGCACCATATCCCTGTTCAATCCCCAGAATCCCGAGACCCAGACGGAGAACTCGTCCGATTTATGTCTTCGCGTTAACTTCCGATATCCACTTTGTTATGGCATCTATCGAATCTTTGGGATTCTCTACGCAGTCGTGTTTCGCCCCCGGTATATAGCGTAACGTCACATCTTCGTTGCCCGACTGATTCATTGTGTTCTTAAGTTCCTTGGGTTCCCACACATCAACGATGTCGTCATCTTCTCCGTGGATAAAGAGAACGGGAACCTTCACATTTTCTATAATTTCACAGGTTTTTGCATAGTAGGCCTGGGGTCCCCTCATATACCACCAAGTCCTGTAAGTAAACATCTCCCCGTCAACCGGGTTAAAAGAATCTCCCCAGGCTCTGTAGACGATAAATACCTGGTCGTTTTTCTTTTTCTCCGGATTCGGACCCAAAACCTCCCTGGCTTTCAGATAAATATCATCATAGGATGGAATACTCCTGTTTTTCTCAAGTCTTCTTTGCTGTGAATACGGCAGAGAATAGGAACACCCTTCCAGTATAAGGCCTTTTATCCCGAAAGAATCGGTCTGGGACGCATAGTAGACAGCCATGTTAGCCCCTAGACTGTAGCCCAGCATGAAAATGTTGCGAAACCCTTCTTTTTGAAGAATATCCACCGATTCTTTCATCTCATGAATCGTGTCAGGAAAAATCCCCTCGCCCATTATCTGGCCCATAAACGCCATACGGGTATTTACAGAAAGCGTGCTTATATTTTTTTCCCTGAGAAGAGGGGGAAGTCTAAGGGGGGTTCCTCTCGTGAGAAAATGCCCCAATACTCCGTAGAGATTTATTATTATGGGAGATTCGTAAAGGTCTTCTTCCGACGCAAACTCAGGGGTGACAAGGAGAGAGTTCACCTCGAATCCGTCTTCAGTCTTATAGGTAAGGAGACTCTTCTGTTCGTTTCCCATCGCAGAATCAGATGAATCTTCTGTCAAGCCATCTTATTATAATATCGCCCATTTCCTCTTCCTTTCCGTCGAGAGTATGGCCGGTATTGAGATAATATGCGGAAACATCGTCATTTCCGTTATCTATGGCTATTTGTGCAAGATTATGGGTCTCATCGGGTTTTACGAATTCATCGTTCCATCCCTGCATGAGAAGAATCGGCAGTTTTATGTTCTTTATCTGCTCGTGGCTTTTTACGGCCCCCGCCTCCGGACCGGCGAGAAACCACCACGTCTTGTAAGTATATATTTCGGTGTGCTCCGGCCGGTAGGAATTTCCTCTGGCCCTGAAAATAAGAATCGTTCTATCCTGCTTTGAATCATGGGGATTATCGCCAAGTATCATCTTCGCTTCCTCGTATACCTCATCGTAGGAAGGCTGGCTTTCCCACTTATTCCATCTCCTTCTTATCGAGTCCGGGATAGAATAAGGAGTAGCGAGGGCAATCACACCCTTTAGCAGCTCCGACTCGTCGGAATCCTGTTGGCCGCTTTTTACGGAGAGATACCTGAGAATCACTCCTCCACCCAGGCTGTAACCGGAAACAATGATTTTCTCGTAACCGATTTCTCCCAAATATCTCACTACGCCGTCTATCTGCGAAATAGTGTCGTCCACTATTCCAAAGCCGAAGAAAAGCCCGAAATTGGCCAGTCTGGTATTTATTGCAATAGACGAATAGCCTGCCTTGGCGAGGATCGGCGGTAAGAATCTCTGGCTTCCGTCAAGAAAGTTCCCCAAAAACCCATGAACATGGATAATTATAGTCTTTCTTTTTTCGGAGTCGTTATTAAGCGCTCTGTAGTAGAGGGCGTTAACCTTTCCTTTCCCGACCGGTACGGAAATCAGTTCCTGCTCTACATATTTCATTATTAGACACGGTTTTTTTAAGAAGTACTGATATTATAAAAGTCCTGCGGGCAAGTCAATAGCGGTGGCAATGAACTCCGATGATTGGTAAGAGCCTTAGCACTCGGAGATACCTCGAATCGTTTGCCTGAAATCGGTAAATTCAGCAATCCGCAGTTTCCATTGTGACTGAATCAGGGTTCCGCATCAGAAAATCAGCTTTTTTCTTTGCCTCCGCCCAGTCCGGAGCCTCTCCAATCTTTACGAGCGTGTTTTTTGTGGTGGCTTTGAGGAAAAGATGCCCCGTTTTCTTACTCCAGAAAATCTGCCAGTTATCCCCTTGGAAGTCTCTTAGCCATCCGAAAGGGAAAAATCCAGAATAATCACTGCTGGACTTCATGTGTTTTTTCTCCCCCTGCGTTCCGTAATTATTTTGAAAACCGGGTGGAAATACCCGGCGGTTTTGCGCACAAAGCGCTTTCCAAAAACCTCTTTAACGCTAACAGCTCTCACGATGCGTAAAGCTCCTCGAAATACAGGCATACATGGGATATTCCGCACTTCGAACATACGGGCTTTCTAGCCTTGCAGACATTTCTCCCGTGATCGCCCAGGGAATTTGAAAAAAATGTCCAGTCTTTTTCCGGAATGCACTTTCTAAGATCAAATTCAATCTTAACGGGATCGGAATTCGAGGTAAGACCAAGTCGGCGGCTTAACCTCATTATATGGGTGTCAACTATTATTCCGGGTTTTCTGAAATAATTGCCGATTACAACATTTGCCGTCTTCCTTCCGACTCCCGGAAGTTTGACTAGCTTTTCCATCTCACAAGGGACTTCCCCCTCGTGTTTTTCTATTATCTCCCTGGAACAGTTTATTATCGCTTTTGCCTTATTTCTGTAAAAACCCGTTGATCTCACATCGTTTTGGAGTTCTTCCTCTGATGCACAGGAAAATGCCCCTAGGTCCGGGTACTTCTTGAAAAGTCCCGGGGTTATCATATTTACTCGTTTATCCGTACACTGGGCGGAGAGAATAGATCCGACCAGAAGCTCCGATGCGTTCTTAAAAGCTAGATGACATTTTGCGTCCGGATAGGTTTTCTTCAGAAACTGAAGAATCTTCCGTGCTTTCTTTTTTACATCTTGGGTATTCATCCTGAATAACAAAATATATACGTGAAACTTTTTAAGCTACAAGCTGATGCAGTCTGAAGGGTAAGGGAGTCTCTTTTTAGCTTTTTCCACACTGCCATCTTGTCCGCATAAAAGTGCTTTCTCGAAGACATAAAAAAAGGGGGAAATGAAGCTCTCAAGTCCCCCTTTTTTCTCTTCAAAATACGTTCTTACTGAATTTTAGTCATTTCTGGCCGGTTCAAGACCCTCTTTGCCCTCGAAAAAGTCTTTGTTTATGTCAATGAACTTCTGCCATTTCTCGGGCAATTCATCTTCGTGAAATATGGCATCCACCGGACAGGGGTCTACGCACGCTCCGCAATCTATACATTCATCAGGATGTATGATCAGCTGATCATCTCCCTCATATATGCAATCGACCGGGCACGCTTCAACACAAGCCTTGTCCTTCACTCCGATACATGGTTCGGCAATTATGTATGCCATCTTTGAACCCTCCGAATTGGCACGCTACTACTTTACTAACTTATCATTTCTATACTAACTAAAGCACTTTCAAATAAAAGGCGTCCGGACAACTGACCCTTTATATTCATTCTCCTTCCTGAGAAGGTTCCAAAGGTTCTTCAACAGGCGGAGAGGTTTCTTCAAACATTTCAATCGGCGATTTCTCCACCACCGAACCCGATATTGATTTTACGGAAGTGTAACCGAGAAAAAGCGAGGTAATTACGAATATGAGCCCAAAGAGCCTGGTCATCTTCACAAGAAAAGGCATTGCACCGCTCGAACCAAAGAGCGACTCCGAACTTCCGCCTCCAAACATTGAACCTATGTCCGCGGACTTGCTCGGCTGAAGCAGTATGATCAGTACAAGAAGGATGCTGACAACAATATGAATAATTTTCACCGACGGTATTAAGAACTCCAATTTCTAACCCCCCACGGACTTTATTATTCTAAAAAAAGAGTCAGCTGAAAGACTTGCTCCTCCAACCAGAACCCCGTCAACTTCATCAACAGACATTATCTCTTCTATATTACCCGTTTTGACGCTTCCGCCATATAAAATTTTCACACTACCGCCTAAATCGGGGAACATCTCGGTTAAAAGCTCCCGTATATATCCGTGAACCTCAGCTATTTCCGAAGAAGTGGCATTTTTCCCCGTTCCTATGGCCCAAACCGGCTCGTATGCTATGACGATATCTGAAATCCGTTCCTCGTCCAGATCATGCAGCGCATTTTCTATCTGGGTCTTTGTCGGCGAGAAAAGCAGTTCTTTTCTCGACGAAATGTCTTCACTTCCACGGATTGCTTCTTCCCTCTGGACTTCGGTTTCTCCCACGCAGAGAATTATTTTCAACCCGCAGGAGATTGATAGCAGAAGTTTTTCACGGATTTGTTCATCAGTTTCCCCGAGGATGTGCCTTCTCTCCGAATGGCCAATAATAACCCAATTGCATCCGGCGTCTAAAAGCATCGGCGCGGAAATCTCACCAGTGAACGCCCCGCTTATCCTGCCGAAAACGTTTTGAGCCCCAAGATCTATGTTTGAACCCGAGATGCGTCTCCCTACCACGTCGAGAACCGTATAGGGAGGCACAAGCACTACCTGACATGCGTCGTAGTCTTCTCCAAGCAGGCTGACTATTGCACCGGATAACTCCAGTGCTTCCTCCCGAAGCAAATTCATTTTCCAGTTTCCAACGACAAGCTTTTTATCCATTTAATACCCCGTGACGAAAATTTCTCTTATCCAGAAAAAGCGAGAAAGCTACTTCCCGATCACAAGTAATGCAAGCTTTTCTCTCTCCAAAGAATACTGTATTTACTCACCCACCCATAAATCAGTTCCGTGTTCTCCATCATCATGGCTTTGAACTGATAAACTTTTTCCCTGAGTTCAGTATTTTCTCTTAGGCCTACAATCTTATTTACAGTAAACTACCGGCAGGAAAACTCATCTGGAAAATTTTCGTTCAAGTGTTTCTTTGTAGTTCCGGTGATCTTCCAAGAAGCGGTCCCTGAATTCTTCATCGTTTATAGAACTTGCGTGCACTTCTCCAGACTGCGCTCCTTTCTCTATGTTGTGACCATCATGAAGTACTTGCAGATTGTCCAAATCATTATAGATGGCAAGTTGTTCTTCTCGTGGGAGATCGTAGATTTCCGGATAGGATTCCACAATCTTGTTAAACGGCATGCGGTGATCTATGTCAAAATCCGCAGGATCAGAAGAAGTAAAGCCCGTGTGGGGATCTACCCAATTGCCGCTGAGAATCTTTCCTGAAGAATCTTTTTCAACCGGAACCTGAGAATGCTGTTCCAACAACCAATCCCGCGTGCTCTGTCCAGTATCCCCAACCTCGGTCCAGTACATCTCTTCACGAAAGGCGGTGTAATCCAAAGCGGATGAAGACAATCCGTTGTCAAGCTGTCCCGATTTCGGAGGGGTAGTCTCATCTGCTACCTCCCCCGTATCTGAATCGTCCAACAAGACGCTACCGGCTTCCCAGAGATCAACCAGATCGTCAATCACGGGAAGCTCGCGAAGAAAATCCCAAAGGCCCATAACCAGTTTCCCCCAAGTCTATTTTTTCCAGATATGATCGTAAAGTTTTTTCGCGCCATAGCCTCCGGCAACCCCTATTCCAGCAAGCACTATAACTCCTCCGGCTACTCCAAATCCCCCAGCAGCTAAGGCTCCCCCTCCAAGCCAAGCCAGAGTCGCATTCGTAGCCGCCGCACCGCTCAGAGTTGAGATCGCCGTGCCGGTGCTCGCAGCGCCAAATGTACTCACTAATCCTGTAGTCGCTCCAACTGCGCCAGCAGTTCCGGCACCTTTTGCCAAAATTCTACCCACAGGTCTAGCCAATGCTTTGCTCTTTCTGCCATGCTTGTTCATAAGTATCTCCTCCTTTTAAGGCAACCTGTCCCGCTTATCGTGGCGTTTGCTCTTCATCCTTGTCTTTTTGGTTTTCCTTTACTCCCCAATCATAATTTTACCCCTTCGTTGTATCCGTTTGCATATCCTTCCAACATAACTCTTCATCCTCGTAAAATACATTTTTACGGGGATGGGGGTGAGTAATTACAAAATACCTAACCCAAAAATTCACCCAGCCTTCTTATTCCCTCCCGTATGGAGTCAACCGACGTCGTATAGGAAAACCTGAGATAATCCCTTCCCCTGTCGCTGAAATCTATTCCGGGAGTTACGCCCACGTGGCAGTTCTCAAGAATATCAAATGCGAGGCTCCAGGAGTCTCGGCTCCATCGAGAGGAATTCACGAAAACGTAGAACGCCCCCTTGGGCTCAACCGAAATATCAAATCCAACCGAGGAAAGCCCTTTTATCATCTCCTTCCTTCTTCTGTCAAACTCAGTCACCATAGCCTCGCTTCGCCCACCCCTCTTCACTTCCTCAATAGCGGCAACTCCTGCTTTCTGAACAAAAGATCCGGCGGAAATAAAGAGATTCTGCTGAAGCTTCTGCACGTACCTTACAAGGTCTTCCGGAACTATCATGTAACCGAGGCGCCAGCCTGTCATGGAGTAGAATTTGGCGAAGCCGTTTATCGCTATGGCGTTTTCAGTGAATTCCAGAATGGAGTTAACGCACGCGCCATAGACAAGACCGTGGTAGATTTCATCTGAAATCACAAAAAGACCCATCTCGGACAGTTCCCGGAGAACTTCTCTGTCCATAACCGCCCCGGTGGGATTCGCGGGAGAATTTACCAGGATAGCCTTTGTCTTTTTGCCGATATTCTTTCTGATTTCCGCAGGGTCAACCTGATAACCGTCCCTTTCGTAAACAGGTATTTTCTTTGCGACTCCTCTCGCAACGCTTATTATCTGCGGATAACACGCGTAATGCGGATCCGTTATCAATATTTCATCCCCGGGGTTAAGAACGGTCAGCATTGCCAGCAAGAGCGCCGGGGAGCTGCCTATAGTTATTATTACCCTTTTATACCCCACTTCTATTCCATAAGTACGGCTGTAATCCTCCGCAACGCTCTGGCGGAGCTCATCAATCCCAAGACTGCTTGTGTACTTCGTGTAACCTTTTTCTATCCATTTCGCGGCGGCCGAACATATTTCATCGGGAGTATTGAAATCAGGTTCTCCAACCTCGAAATGTATCACGTCTCGACCTTCATCCTCAAGGCGCTTTGCCCTCTCGAGGATGTCCATTACGTAGAAAGGTTCTATGTTTTTAACCAAATCTGAAATCATGTTGTGAAATCGCTCTTGGAATCAAGCAAAACAAAAAATTAATCCTGTGTGGAGGCGAACCGCTGGTTGATCTGTTTTACAAGAAGTTCTCTTTTAAGTCGTCTTAGCCTGTCAAAAAACAATATACCATTAAGATGGTCAATTTCATGCTGAAGTACCCTTGACAACATTCCGTCCGCATCAATCGTGAAACGCTTTCCTTTTCTATTGAGGGCAGATACACGAACGCGGTTTTTTCTTCTTACGTCCGCAAAAAATCCAGGTACACTGAGACAACCTTCCTCTCCCACTTGGAATCCTTGAGAGGAAACAATCTCGGGATTTATAAGCTCGTAGAACTCCCTTTCTTCACTCTCAGGTAAAGGTACATCAACTACCAGGGCCCGGATATTCCTACCGACCTGTGGAGCCGCAAGTCCGACGCCATCTGCATCGTGGAGCGTCTCCGTCATATCATCCAAAAGACGTTCAAGGTCCTCACCTAGCTCCTCCACGGGCAGGGATTTTCTCTTTAACTCAGGGGCGGGATAAACAAGGATATCAAGCAAAGGCATCTGCGACGCTTATAATAGAAGGGTTGTTAGCAGACCTACGCCGTGGTCTGTCATTCATCACTGCTTTTTTCCGTAAGTTTCGGGGCAAGCCAGCTACTTACCCTAAACAGTGGAAGGGTTTTTTCGCCGATGTCTATTTTTTCGCCTGTTCTGGGATTTCTTCCTTCATAAGGCTCGTAATTTTTTGTAAAGAAACTTCCGAAATGTCTTATCTCTATTCTTTCCCCATCCCGAAGCATCTCGGTCATGGCGTTAATTATGGCGTCCAGAACCTTTC
Source organism: Candidatus Dadabacteria bacterium (assembly GCA_009837205.1). Classification (NCBI taxonomy): domain Bacteria; kingdom Pseudomonadati; phylum Thermodesulfobacteriota; class Candidatus Dadabacteria; species Candidatus Dadabacteria bacterium. Next base: position 8,118 of record VXTZ01000014.1, read on the forward strand.
TAGATTCTACGGAATTAAGGTCAAATTTCCGCGAAAGCTCCTTTTCAATGTCCGATTTTTTCATGACGTTTTAAAAATCAGTAAGGTTAGGACCTGATTTCTCACTCTAGATATTTTAAAGCCGTTTGTCAAGTAAGCCCTCGATTTTGCGAAAAAAATTCTCAGTACCCGAGATTCGGCCGGAGCCATTTCTCCGCCTCTTCAAGAGCGATTCTCTTTCTTTCCGCGTAATCCAGGATCTGGTCTTCGAGTATTTTGCCAAGAAAGAAATATCTTGATTCGGGATGAGCCATGTAGAACCCTGAAACCGAACTTGGCGGAGTCATGGCGAAGCTCTCAGTAAGCGATACACCCGTGTGTTTCTCCGCCTCGAGAAGATCCCAGAGAATCTTTTTTTCCGTGTGGTCCGGACATGAAGGGTAGCCGGGAGCAGGTCTTATGCCTCTGTATTTTTCGTTTATCAGGTCTTCGGAACTGAGCTTTTCATCTTTTCCGTAACCCCAGAGATCCCTTACTTTTTTATGAATCATCTCGGCAAGAGCTTCAGCTATCCTGTCTCCGAGTGCGCTTGTCATAATCGAATTGTAATCATCCCCTTTTCGCTTGAAATCCTCGGAGAACTGCTCAACCCCCTCCCCTGCAGTCACCACAAATCCCCCCATATAATCTTTTCTTCCCGAGACTTTTGGCGCTATAAAATCTGAAAGACAGTAATAGCGACCCTCTTTAGAACGCATCTCCTGCTGTCTTAGAAAATGAAACGTTGCCAGAGCCTGTCTTTCTTCTCCATAGACTTCAACATCGTCTCCGACACTGTTTGCGCGGAAGATTCCGACAACAGCGCGGGGGGTGAAGACCTTTTCCAAGATTATCCGTTTAAGGAGTGTTTGACCGTCCCGGTAAAGTTTTTTTGCCTGATCTCCTCTTTCGGGGTGCTCAAGTATTTTCGGAAAAACTCCTTTAAGTTCCCATGCCCAGAAAAAAGGAGACCAGTCGATGTAACCGGCGACTTCTTCAAGAGAGATGCTGTCGAAGACAAAAACTCCAAGCCGCCCGGGGCACTCTATCGCAATATTATCCCAGTCGGTCGGAAACGCCTTTTCCCTGGCCTCTTCTATGGAAGCATATTCCGTCTGGCCGCGGGCTTTTTCAAAGCGCCTCTTCTGCTCCAAGTTGCTTTTTTTCAGTTTCTCCATGTAAAGCTGGGCTTTTTCCGGGTCCAGCATCTCGTTGCAGGCACCTACCACGAGCGAAGCATCAGCTACGTGATCAACTATGCCGCTGTATCCCGGAGCTATTTTTATCGCAGTATGAGCCCTGCTTGTGGTCGCCCCGCCAATAAGAAGGGGGATGGAAAACCCTTCCCGTTCCATCTCTTTCGCGTTATACACCATTTCGTCAAGAGAAGGTGTAATCAGTCCGCTTAATCCTATGAAATCCGCGCGATGCTCTTTTGCAACGTTGAGTATTTTCTCGCAGGGAACCATTACCCCGAGGTCTATCACTTCGTAGTTGTTACAGCCAAGAACCACAGACACTATGTTTTTTCCTATATCGTGGACGTCTCCCTTTACCGTCGCTATAACGAATTTCCCCTTGCCTCCCCCGCTTCCTTTTTTTTCCTCTTCCATAAAAGGCTGAAGGTGCGCAACGGCTCTTTTCATGACTCTGGCGCTTTTCACCACTTGGGGAAGGAACATTTTGCCGTCGCCGAAAAGATCTCCGACCACTTTCATGCCATCCATAAGAGGCCCCTCGATAACCTCAAGCGGGGCCCCGTACTTAACCCTTGCTTCTTCCGTGTCATCCTCGATGAAGTCCGCTATGCCGTTTACAAGGGAGTGCTCAAGACGTTTTTCAACCCCAAGCTCTCTCCATTGCTTGGTATCCCTCTCCGCGCTCCCGGACTTTACCCCTTCAAAATGTTTCGCGTATTCAACAAGCCGCTCCGTGGCGTCAGGGCGACGGTTAAGAAGCACGTCTTCCACTTTTTCGAGAAGTTCAGGTTCTATGTCGTCGTAAACGGCTAGCATTCCAGCGTTTACTATTCCCATGTCAAGCCCGGCTTTTACGGCGTGGTAAAGAAACGCGCTGTGCATGGCTTCACGCACTACGTTGTTTCCCCTGAAGGAGAAGGATATGTTGCTTACTCCACCGCTTGTGAGTGCTTCGGGACAGGATTTCTTTATCTCCCTAACGGCCTCGATGAAATTCACGGCGTAGGAGTTGTGTTCTTCGATCCCGGTTCCGACAGTAAGTATGTTCGGGTCAAAGATTATGTCGCAGGGGTCCATGCCTATTTTCTCAGTTAATATGCGGTAGGCCCTTTTGCAGATTTTGACCTTGTCCTCTTTCGAGGTCGCCTGGCCTTTTTCATCAAAAGCCATTACCACGACTGAAGCGCCGTAGCGCATTGCCGCTTTTGCCTGCTCACAGAACACTTCCTCGCCTTCCTTAAGACTTATGGAATTTACAATGCACTTGCCCTGAATACATTTAAGTCCCTCCTCAATAACGGACCACTTGGAGCTGTCTATCATCACTGGAACCTTGGTCACCTCGGGTTCCGAAGCGATAAGGTTGAGGAAACGCTTCATGCAGGCTTCAGAGTCAAGAAGCCCCTCATCGAAATTAACGTCTATTATGTTCGCCCCGTTCTCCACCTGTTGAAGAGCTACCGAAACAGCTCCTTCATAGTCTTCTTCCTTTACGAGTCTTGCGAACTTTGGAGAACCCGTAACATTGGTCCTCTCCCCAACCATTATGAAAGGTCCCTCGGCATCAGAGGTTATGGCAAGGGGTTCAAGGCCGCTTAGCCTGGTTGCGTCTTCGCGAACTGGGATTTCTCTCGGCGGAACATCCCTTAGTTTTTCAACCACCATTCCTATATGCTCCGGAGTGGTGCCGCAGCATCCGCCCACTATGTTGACAAAACCGCTTTCCGCGAAATCCAGAAGAAGAGTGGAAGTGATCTCCGGCGTTTCGTCGTATCCCGTCTCGCTCAACGGGTTGGGAAGTCCGGCGTTCGGGTAGCAGCTTATGCGGCAGTCGGCTATTCGAGAGAGCTCCTCTATGTAAGGACGCATGTCCTCAGCCCCAAGCGCGCAGTTTATACCAACGCTGAAAGGTTTTGCGTGGCGAACGGAGTTCCAAAAAGCCTCCACAGTCTGTCCCGAAAGAGTGCGTCCGGATCGATCCGTTATGGTAACGGAGATCATGACCGGAATCCTTTCCCCTCCACGCGAATCGAAAAAGCTCTCAATGGCGTATATGGCCGCTTTTAAGTTAAGGGTGTCAAAAGTGGTCTCAGGCAGAAGTATATCCACCCCTCCCTCGACAAGAGCTTCAGTTTGCTCGCGGTAAGCCTCAACCAGTTCTTCAAAAGAAACCGCCCTGTACGACGGATCGTTTACGTCAGGGGACATTGACGCTGTCTTATTGGTCGGACCCAGCGCTCCGGCAACAAAGCAAGCCCTCCCGGGATTTTTCTCCATAAAATCAGAAGCTGCTTTCTTTGCGAGTTTCGCCGACTCGACATTAAGGGCTCTCACCCAGTTCTCAAGGCCATAATCGGCCTGAGCTATTGAGGTTGAGCTAAAAGTGTTGGTCTCAACTATGTCGCAGCCAGCCTCAAAGTATTCTCTGTGGATTTCATATATAACGTCGGGTCTCGTGAGGGAAAGCAGATCGTTATTGCCCTTTAGATCCACAGGATGATCAGAGAACAGATCTCCCCTGAAGTCCTCTTCTTCGAGGTCGTGCCTTTGGATCATCGTGCCCATGGCGCCGTCGAGGAAAACTATCTTCTTTTTCGAAAGAGCCTCGAGCTGCGCGGAGATTTTTATGTCCTTATATTCCGTATTCATCACTCCCTAACCTTGTTGAGAGGCCTTGTCTTTTTCTTTTTCCCTGATGGCAAATACCGCTTTACGGGAACAAGGAAAAACACGGAGTCTACCATATGTTTCTGAGTTCTCTTAACTTTATAAAAACCGCCATCGGATCATCTTCCAAAGACGGGTCCTTTTTCCTGAGCGAGTCCAGAATGTGCGGATCATTCGTTCTCATAAAGGGATTATAAGTTCTCTCCTCCCCCAGAGTTGAACGGGGGAACTTGTCCTCGGGGACTTCCTTGAGCTTTTTCTTTGCGTCTTTGTTCTCCGGTGCAAGTTCAAGGGCGAACCTGAGGTTAGTCTCCGCGTAGTCATGACCACAGAACATCTTGAGGCTGTCGGGAAGACCGGAGAGCTTAAAGGCAAAGGTTTCGTATAGATCTTCGACTTTCCCCCTGAACTTTACGTTTCCACACCCTGAAACAAATACCGTATCGCCCAGAAAAATATTGTTCCCGACTACAAAGGAGACATGTTCCGGGCAGTGTCCCGGGGTATGAATCACCTGGAGTCGCTGCTTTCCGAAGTCTATCTCGTCTCCTTCCTCTATGCCTTCGCTTCTTGGGGCAACATAGTCAAGGGCCGTCGGATGAATAAGTATCTTCGAAGAGAGAAAAACCTTTATTATGGGGTTGTTTCCGTAAATGTGGTCTGGGTGCGCGTGGGTGTTCAGGACGTATTTAACCCTGTAATCCCTCTTTCTTATGATTTCAAGAAGAGTGATCGGATCAAGAGGGTCTATTACCACGCATTGCCCGGTTTCCTCGCACGCCACCAGGTAATTGTAGTTGCTGTCGCTCTCACCGACTTTGAAGCCATGTATTGAGAATCCATCCTCGCTAATTACGTCCATCGGGGTCTCCTTTTTGCGTGAAAGTGTACCTGAAAGGCTTATGGCGAATAAAAGACCGAAGATAGAAACTACGGGTTTGCTAAGCAAAAACCTTCTCAATATCTGTTGTGCGAATCACGAGGCCTTTACTCAGTTTCATTAAGGTGATTTCGTTCCACATCCAAAATTCCTTTCCATTATTCCAAGAAAATTTCACACTTGGGATAATCGATAGTCACTATATATATTCCTTCAGAATTAAGACGAATAGAAATCTAAATTATTCGGGAGGAGAGATATTTAGTCTTGCTTCCCTTCAACTTGATTTTTTAGTTAAACCACTTTCCCAGCTATATTTGACGCCTAGGTTTAGCCCTAACAGCAATCTCAAGGCTCAGAACCTGTTCAAGATCATCGGTCGTCCTCAGAATTTGAGGAACTAGATCTTAAGGTCTAAGCGGTTTATTTGATATAGCAATATCCAGTAAGAAGCAGAACTTATGGCTGGAGAACAAAAAGAAACAAAGCTCGACCATAATTCCCCGCAGGTCAAACTAACTTGGCTTGCAAAATTGCTGTTCGCATTCTTTCGTCGAAAAGATGTCAAAGCTGCCGTGTTGGGTGAGGACATCCTAACACTAATCTCTCTATCGGGGTCTATGAAGATCCCCTTTCAGGAAATTGAAACAGTTGAAGTAGAGAACGGATGGTTCTGGGCTGACATACGGGTTCGTTATACCTCAGGAGAAGAAGTCGTATCGGGACTATCGCGGCACAAAGCGCGGGCATTTGCTGATGCGTTGGAGTCTTTGAGAATCAACTGGTGGAGAAAGGTACTGGCTGAACATGTCGGGACGCTTAATTCCGTCCAGGATGATTTGGCACAGCTTGCAGACCCGCCCATGTACATGGCACGTAGTATCTTTTCGACCCTAGAGCGCAAGGCCAGAGACGTAGTTGCGCAATTTCCATCCCAGTGGCCCGACAAGCTTTCCGGCGTTGCGGAAATCCAGATGCTGAAGACGATACAGGACTTCTTGAAAGACCCCGAAGCTCATAGGACTCGAGCCAACGATATCTTTGTGGTCAACGAGCTGGGCCGTTCGCGGGAATTTTTCGACAAGATTGAGACAAGGCCACTCACAGACGAGCAAAGGAGATCAGTTGTTGTTAACGAGGATCGTAACCTAGTTGTTGCAGCCGCAGGTAGTGGCAAGACATCTGTCATTGTGGCAAAGGCTGGCTGGCTTCTGCATAAAAATTATTGGCGCCCGTCGGAATTGCTGTTGCTTGCCTTTGCAAGTGATGCTCAGAAGGAAATGCAGCAGAGAATCCGCGAACGCCTGGGCGACGAGGTGGTGGAAAAACTCACCGTTCGAACTTTCCACAGTCTAGGCATGTCGATTATTGGTGAGGTGGAGGGCAAACTCCCAACATTGGCCAAGGTGGCCACGGACGATAAAGCCTTGCGCAAACTGCTCAAGGACATTATTGCCGATCTGTTCGACGACTCAAAGTTCTCGAAAATCATGTCTACGTGGTTTCAGGAACATTCCACTCCTTACAAGAGCGAATATGAATTTAAAACCCAAGGCGAATACTGGGATTACATACGAGCGAACGAAATAAGGTCGTTGAAGGGTGACAGGGTCAAGAGCTTCGAGGAATGCGAAATCGCCAATTTTCTCTATCTCAATGGCGTGCCCTACGAATACGAGCGCGACTACGAGCACGACACTGCGACATCAGAGAGGAGGCAATACCAGCCCGATTTCTATCTCTCTGATTCCGGGATTTATATCGAACATTTTGCGCTCAATGAGTTAGGGGACACCCCTCCATTCATAGATAGAGAAGAGTATCTCCAATCAATGCTATGGAAGCAGCAAACTCATTCTAGATATGGCACCGTCCTCATTGAGACCTTTAGCCATGAGAAGGGTGCTGGCAAGTTGACTGAGAATTTGGCTGCTAAACTGGCCGACTATAATGTGACGTTATCTCCGATCTCCTCTGCCGAAGTCTTCGCGGCCTTGCAGGAGCAAGGTCGAATTGATCCATTCACACAATTGATTGCGACCTTCCTGCATCACTACAAGGAAGCGCAACTTTCTGCTGAGGAAATAGCCCGACGGGTTGCAAAGATTGAGGATTGCCCAAGGGCCGAAGCTTTTATTACAGTGTTTAAGCGAATATTTGAATGTTACCAAGAGCGGCTAGCTAAACTGCAGCAGATTGACTTCCACGACATGATTGGCAAAGCTACGGAACATGTGGAAAACCAACGTTACCATAACCCGTTCGGCTACATCCTAGTTGATGAGTTCCAAGACATTTCGCCAGGACGGGCACGCTTGTTGAAGGCGCTGCTGGACAGGTACGTAACCACCCAATTGTTTGCCGTCGGTGACGACTGGCAGGCAATTTATCGATTTGCCGGTTCAGATATCGCTATCATGCGCGAGTTCCGAGAACGCTTCGGCGAGAGCAAGCGTATCAATATGCAAACAACATTCCGGTGTGCCGATCGTATTGCCACCGTCGCAACGAAATTCGTCCTCAGAAACCCTGCGCAGATTCCCAAAGATGTCTCTTCCACACTCCAGTTGAAAGAACCTTGTGTACATGTTGGTCTAGGAGGGGAATCCCCCGATCTTTTGAGAGAAGTCATGAAAACGATTGCCGACGACACCGGCAAGAACAATGGAACTTCTACTGTTTTGCTGCTGGGCCGGTACAGACACTTGCAGCCGGAGAACATGTATCAGTTAAGCAATGAATACCCCGATTTACATCTCTCCTACAAGACCGTGCATAGCTCAAAAGGACTTGAGGCTGACTATGTTGTGGTGCTTGGCTTATGCTCCTGAAAACACGGTTTTCCCACCGAGATCGTCGATGATCCGTTGCTTAATATCGTCCTCGCGTCGCCCGAAGAGTACCCGAACGCTGAGGAGCGCCGTTTACTCTATGTTGCTATAACCCGTGCCAGACGTCGTGTCTTTCTCCTTAACGACAGCGAATTACTCTCCCCTTTTGTCAAAGAATTGATGGAGGAGGGCTATGACGTCACCATTTTTGGTCGGCTGCCGGAAAACAACGTTCTCTGTCCAGAATGCACCGAAGGACACCTAAAGCGCAGAAAAAGCAACCAAGGTATGTTTTACGGCTGTTCTTACTTTCCATTTTGCAGACATACCCAGTCCACTTGTCCCGATTGCGGAACTGGATTGCCAGTCAAGACCGATGGAGCCTTTCGTTGTCGTAACTGCGGGCAGTCAGTAGAGGAATGTCCTAGGTGTGACGGATGGATGCAAACCAAGAAGGGCAAACATGGTGAGTTCTTGGGTTGCTCGAACTGGCCTAACTGTAGCTACACTAGAAACATTATCGAACGAAAGAAATGAAACTTAAGAGTCTCTTAAAACAGTATTTGATACGGATTTGAAAAAGTATTAAACCTTTTGTGAAAAACTATTTGATCAAACCGTTTTTGCAACCACGATAGTCCGTGTATTCGAAAAAGAGTGCCAGATCGATATTTTCATCCTAGCTATCACTACCACCGCAATAACTTCCGGCAAGCTCGAAACAGAATATTCCTAATGCTCTTGACATGATGAAAAGCTCCTTTGCTCCGCACGATTGGTTCAGTAAGCTGCATTCTCCCCTCCTCTAATTCGCCGTTTGCTGACAGCAGCTTCGGCTGTTTTCCTTTTTCTTCCTCGGTTCTCGCTTTCTCTAACTTACCGTCTGTTGACAACAGGACCTGGACGATTTTAAACACTTCTGGGTGCGAGGAGCCTTGGATAACATCCCTAGCCTCGGCTTCCGAATAGCAGAGTCTCGCCTCGTTAAGTTCCGCAGATTCACCGTCAATCGTGGTGTAATTTCCGGCTTGATGCCGGATGACAAAGCATGTTTTGCCCTCTCTACTTAACGCGAAAAGCAAACTAATATCCCCTGCCCTAGCATCCTTTATATCTGTTACCGGATTGTATTCCTTCTCCGTCGAATCACTGTATTTCCATAACTCCCATTTATCCGAATCGCTCTCCCAAGCTTCCAACGCTTCGAGTGCCTCTAGTCTATCTCTTACCGGCTTTTTTCCTCGTCGTGTATCCTGATCCTTTTTTTCCCACCTATCAAAATAGAGAAGGTCGTACTTGCCGTTGAATGCTCTGTTTAAATCTGAAACTCCCATAATGCCTTTGCACTCCCCTTTGTGCTACACACAAGTTTGAATTATATCAAACCGTACAAGAGATTACAGTGCTAATGCTTCGTTAGAGAATTTCTTTGACATCAAAAGCCGTTAGGGTAATTTTTACTCCCAATTGATTTTTTGGAGACACCATGGGTTTCGTAGAATCTCTTAAATGCAAGGAATGCGGTGATCTTTATCCCAAGGAACCGAAGTATGTTTGTGAGATGTGCTTCGGTCCTCTGGAAGCGGTATACAACTACGACGAGATAAAAAAGCATATCTCAAGAGAAAAAATAGCTTCCCGTCCGCAGAACATATGGAGATACAAGGAGCTTCTTCCGATTGACTCAGAACCCACCCTCGGAACCCAGGTGGGGTACACTCCGCTTGTGCGGGCAAAAAACCTTGCAAAAGAGCTCGGGGTTTCGGAGATCTATGTGAAAAACGATGCGGTCTGCTACCCCACCCTCTCTTTTAAGGACAGGGTTGTATCCGTAGCCCTCTCGAAAGCAAAAGAGTTCGGATTCGATACGACCGGCTGCGCATCCACGGGAAACCTGGCAAACTCCGTGTCGGCGATTTCCGCTTCCGGGAATCTGAAAAGCATCATACTGATTCCCTACGACCTTGAACAGTCGAAAATACTCAACACCATAGTCTACGGGGCGAATCTCATAGGTGTAGAAGGCGGTTACGACGAGGTTAACAAGCTCTGCAGCGAAATTGCCAGCAAATACAACTGGGCTTTTGTGAACATAAACATGAGACCTTACTACTCCGAAGGTTCCAAGTCATACGCGTTTGAGGTGATGGAGCAACTCGGATGGAAAGCCCCAAAGCACATAGTGGTCCCTATGGCAAGCGGTTCTCTTCTCACCAAGGTCTGGAAAGCCATAAAGGAGTTTGAGTTGCTCGGGATCGTGGAGCCTCAGGGTTCGAAAGTATACGGGGCTCAGGCAACGGGATGTTCACCCATATCTACCGCATTTAAAAACGACTGGGAGATGTTCAAGCCCGTAAAACCGGATACCATAGCGAAATCCCTTGCTATTGGCACTCCGGCCGATGGTTACTACGCGATGAACATAATAAGGGAAAGCGGCGGAGCGGCCGAGGACGTAAGCGATGCCGAAATAGTGGACGCGATAAAACTTCTCGCAAGAACCGAAGGCATTTACACCGAAACCGCTGGTGGAGTAACCCTTGGAGTAACGAAAAAACTCATAGATCAAGAAAAAATTCCCCGCGACGAGCCTATCGTGGTATCGATAACGGGAAACGGTCTTAAGACCCAGGATGCTGTCGAGGGAACTCTTGGAAAGCCCGTGGTGATAAGACCTTCCCTCGAGGACTTCGAAGAGCTATACAACAATAAAAAACTCTAGCGTTACGTGTTATAGTCATAGTATCCGGTTAGAAGCAGATTTCGGATAAACCTAGGAAAAAACGGGAGAAAAACATGGTATCGGTAAGAATTCCAACCCCTCTTAGAAAGCTCTCAGGAGACAGGGACGAGCTTGACATAGAAGCATCCACGGTATCCGCACTCATAGAGGAACTTGAGAGCGAATGTCCGGGAATAAAGAACAGGCTCTGCGATGAGAGCGGAGACGTGAGGAGATTCATAAATCTCTACGTTAATGATGAAGATATAAGGTTTCTTGACGGAGTAGGGACAAAGCTTAGCGAAGGGGATGTCGTCTCAATCATCCCGGCGATAGCCGGAGGATAAGTCGGGCGTATACGGCAAAAGCTTTAAAGATATCAGATAATACTTCAGTTTAGTGAATTAAGTCTCTTATTTTATTGAAGTATTTTTCGATCAAAGGTTCTTTTTCTTTCTTGTAGCTTCCGGCAAACTCCATTAAAACCTCTTTTTGTTTTTTGGTAAGCTTTTGAGGTATTATCACTTTTACCACGACATACTGATCGCCAAGGCTCCCGGATTCCACATCCACGAGTCCTTTTCCTCTAAGCCTGAAAGTCTGCCCCGGCTGGGTTCCGGCCGGAATTTTCATTTTGGTAGTGCCCTTTAGAATCGGGACTTCCACCTCGTCTCCAAGAGCTGCCTGGGTGAAACTTACAGGAAACTCACATACGATGTCATTTCCCTCCCGCGTGAAAATAGGGTGTTCCCGCACCATCACCTGTATGTAGAGATCTCCCGGCGGACCTCCTTGTGCCCCGGGTTCCCCCTCCCCCCTTATCACAAGCCTCATTCCGCTGGAGATTCCGGCGGGTATGTTGACCTGTACCATCTTTTCGGTATAGGAAAGCCCGGACCCCCTGCAGCTCACGCAGGGTTTCGTTATAACCTTCCCGCTTCCCCCGCACGAAGGACATCCCTGACTTATTGAAAACGGACCCTGGGAGAAAGCAACCGACCCCCTGCCTCCGCAACGGTCACAAATCGATTCTCCCCCGACTGCGGCCCCGGAACCGGAGCAGTCATCACAGAGTTTTCTTTTCCTGACCTTTATTTCTTTCTGTGTTCCAAACGCAGCTTCGTCAAAATCCACTTCAAGATCATATCGAAGACTCTCCCCTTGCCGGACTCTGCCCCTTCTGCCCATACCTCCAGTGAAAACATCGTCGAAGAGATCGCCAAAAAGGTCCCCGAATCCGGAGAAACCGCCCATTCCATCACCCGACATATGGCCGAAACTGTCATAACGGGCCCTTTTTTCCCTATCGTTAAGCACTTGGTAGGCCTCGTTTATTTCCTTGAACTTCTCTTCGGCATCCTTATCCCCGGGATTGCGGTCAGGATGGTACTTGAAGGCAAGATCCTTGTAGGAACTCTTTATGTCTTCAGGGGAAGCGTTTCTTTCAACGCCTAGTATTTCGTAGTAATCCTTAGCCATTTGGGAATTGGGGGACGGGAGCTTTAGTCAGCTTCTTCTTCAGAATCTTTTTCAGGGGTTTTCTCCGGACCTTGGGACACCGATACCATAGAGGGTCGAAGCAGTCTTCCGTTTAGAAGGTAACCCTTCTGTACCTCCGAGATTATAGTCCCGCTTTCGTAAGTTTCCGAGTGCTCCTTGTAAACGGCTTCGTGGTAGCTGGGGTCGAAAACAGTTCCCTCGCCCGAATCTATTCCAGTAACGCCGAAGTTTTCAAGACCCGCAAGAAATTGCGCGTGAACAATCCTTATTCCGTCAAGAAAAGCTACGAAGTCCGTTTTTTCGCCGTGTGATTCTTCAGAAAGTTCGATGGCTCTTTCAATATTATCTAGAACGAAAAGCAGTTCCTTTAGCCTGTGCGCGTTTCCGAAATCAAGTATTTCCTGCTTTTCCTTCGCAAGCCTTTTCTTATAGTTATCAAAATCCGCTGAAAGTCTCAGGTATTTCTCCCTCAGGGCTTCAAGCTCGGCGGAAGTATCCCCTTCGGTTTCCTCCTCCCCCGCTTCAGCGCCGGAGATTCCAGGCTCTTCTGAGTCTTCCGCACCGTTTTTCTTGTTCTCTTCAATGTCTGCTGCTGTGTTCTCACTCATTCCGTAATTTCTCCGTTAACCCTCTTTGTAACCATTTTCGCCGTGTAGTTCACAAGCGGGATGATTTTTGAATAGTTCATTCGCGTGGGACCAAACACACCTAAGCTCCCGTAGCTGTTTCCCTTGTAATAAGGTGCCGCCACGAGGCTGAAACCGCGGGGCATTCCTTTCTCTGAACCTATAAAGACCTTTGAGTGGCCATCTTTTACAACCGACTTCAGAAAATTGGAAAGAAGCTCCTGATCCTCAAGTATCTCTATTATGGTCCTATAGAGGCTGGAATCTCCGAAATTCAAAGATTCGATAACCGAAACCTTCCCCTCTATGAATATCCCCGCTTTTCTTTCCTTCTCGAAAAGCTCGCTGCTTATCCTGAGCACCTTTTCGAGGATTTCATTGTATTCGGTCGTGGTTCTCTTTATTCTCTCAAGCACTACTTTGCGCACCTGCTCAATCGTCAGGCCCAGAATAAGGCGATTAAGGTAGCCCCCTATCCTCTCGACCTGGGAATCCCTAATGGGTTTGGCAAGCCTGATGTAGGTTTTTTCCGTAAGCCCGCCCTCAAACACGAGAAAGATAAGACATTCCCTCTCCCCCATCTTAATAAGCTTCGTGGATTTAACTCTGAGAGTGTTCCTCTGGGGAAGCATCGCAAGACCCGCAAGCTTAGTGAAATCGGAAAGTATCGAACTTGCAGCACTTATCACGTGATCAAGCGTGCCGTCAATACCTTCATATTTGTTCTCAAGGAACTGCAGACCGAAGTCCGGCGAGTTTTCCACGTTGAGAATGTTCTCCACGTAATAATTTATTCCCTTCTCCGTGGGAAATCTGCCGGAAGAAACATGACTTTGGGTGAGAAAACCCGCTTCCATGAGCGAATTAAGCTCTTGGCGAACGGTGGCCGGGGACCATTTTATATTATATTTCGATATAAGAGTCGAAGAACCTATAGGACTCCCTGTCTCAATAAAGTGGTCCACTACAAAGCTCAGAAAAGCCTCATTTCTTGGAGAGATTGGCTGTGTCATATATTTCTGAAATATAATTTCCGCCTCCTATATTGTCAACGGAGTTATAAGTAAACTCTGCACCCTGCAAACTACCCATTGACAATGCTAAATTAACTAGTTCGTAATTACCGGAATACAACTCCGGTAGTTTACGTAAATTAAGGAACAATGCTCTTATTTCAAATTGAGGCAACCTTTGACGATACGTCGATTATAAATATAATTACCCCGAAATGGAAAAATTTGACCTCACAGTTATAGGATCCGGTCCCGGGGGATACATCTCGGCAATAAGGGCTGCGCAGATGGGGATGAAAGTTGCCGTCATCGAGCGAGACAAACCAGGTGGCGTATGCCTTAACTGGGGATGCATACCTTCAAAAGCAATTCTCAAGTGTGCAGAGATGTACTCGCACTTTCTTGACTCGAAACGTTACGGAATCACTCACAAGGGGTTATCCTTTGACTACTCAGAAGTAATAAAAAGCAGCAGGAAAGCCTCAACCTCTCTTAACAAAGGTGTGGAGGGACTTTTCAAGAAAAACAAGATCACCCTTATAAGCGGCACGGGAAGACTCACCTCAAAACATGGAATTTCCGTTATCGGAAAAGAATCACAGGATATAGAGAGTGAACGCATACTTCTCGCCACGGGATCTGTCCCTAGGACGCTTCCCGGCCTTAAGATTGACGGAAAAGTTGTGATGACAAGCGACGAAGCGATAATGCATCCAGAGGTTCCCCGCTCTGTCGTGATAATAGGCGGAGGATACATAGGAATGGAATTTGCCTATGTCTACAACTCTTTCGGCAGCAAGGTAACCATAGTGGAAATGGAAAAACAGGTCCTGCCGGGGGCTGACGAAGAAGTAGCGAAAGAGGCAAAGAAGATATTCACGAAGCAGGGAATGACTATCCTAAACGAGACTGTGTACAAATCCCTTAAGAAAACCTCGGGTTCCGCGACCGTGACAGTGGAGAGCACGGTTTCGGGTGAACAGAGCACTCTTAAGGCCGACATGGTGCTTGTGTCAGTTGGAAGAAAAGCCATAGCGAATGCGGCACCGACCTCTTTTGCCTTCTACGGCACGGGCGACAGCATGGGCCTTGAAGATGTGGGAGTAGAACTTGATGAAAGAGGATTTATAAAGACAGACGAGAACTACATGACCACCTGCGCCAATATCTACGCGATCGGGGACGTGATCGGAGGTCCCATGCTTGCGCATAAGGCTTCAGAGGAGGGAGTGGTTGCTGTTGAAAGAATGAACGGCCTTAACTCTAAAGTCCATTATGACTCAATTCCCGGATGCGTTTACTGTCAGCCGGAAGTTGCCATGATCGGCCTTACGGAAAAGCAGGCAAGAGACCAGGGATATGATGTGGATATAGGAAAATTTCCTTTCAGGGCTGCCGGAAAAGCGGTCGCCGTCGGAGAAACAGACGGTTTTGTAAAAATGATTTTCGACTCGAGGACAAAAGAACTTCTCGGAAGCCACATAATAGGCCACGGGGCAACCGAGATGATTGCGGAAATCGGAGTGGCGAAAACCTTAGAGACGACACCTTATGAAATAGCCACCACCCAGCACGCTCACCCCACACTCTCCGAAGCCGTAATGGAAGCAGCCCTTGACGCGCTTGGAAGAGTAAGGAACTTCTGAGGTACAAGACAGAACACTTGGCCACTGCTCCAATGAGCACCCTAGATATATACGAACTCGGGACTGTCCCCTACGAAAAGGCACTTGAATATCAAGAGAATCTTCTCGCCAAAAGAATCGCGGAAGAAATACAGGATTCCCTTATTCTGCTTGAACACCCGCCGACGATCACCACTGGAAGAAAGGGGAACACTGGGAACCTGCTTGTAAGAGAGGAGTATCTTAAAAAACACGGAATCTCCTTCGTACACGCATCGAGGGGCGGAGACATAACCTTTCACGGTCCGGGACAGATCGTGGGCTATCCCATACTGAACCTTAAAAATCACGGGATGGATATTCGCAAGCACCTAAGAATGATCGAAGAAATGATCATCCGGACGCTTCGTGATTTTGAGATTGAGGGCAGAAGAATAGACGGGGTGACCGGAGTCTGGGTAAAAAGAAGCAAGATAGCCTCCATAGGGATAGCCATCAGGAAATGGGTGACCTACCATGGGTTTGCCCTTAACGTCAGCACTAATCTCGATTATTTCGAGCTGATACTCTCGTGTGGAATAACGGATGTGAGAATAACGTCTATCGGAAGCTGGCTTGGAAACGAAGAGGAAGTTAAAATGGATGACGTCACACGCTCTGTCATAAAGAACTTCATGGGTGTCTTCGGTTTCGAAGACTTCATCCTGAGAGACGAAAAAGGTATAGGTTAGAAATTTTCAAAATCGGAATTCCCAGTTAAAAATGTCAGAAGAAAGAATTCAAAAGTTTAAGAAGTTACTTGAGAAAAATCCCGCAAACCCCCTTGTTCACTATAGTCTTGCAAATGAATACTTCAAGCTTAACCGCTACGAAGAAACCATAGAGACAATTAACACCTACCTCAAACTTAAAGACGATGAAGGGGCCGCTTATAGAATACTTGGCCATTGCTACACTGAACTTGAGATGCCATATCAAGCAAAGGATACCTATGAAAAGGGCATCCAGGCGGCATCAAGACATGGACATCCGGACATGGCTGAAGAGTTCCGCAATTACATAGAATCCTTGGACATCTAGGCACCTCAGTCCGCAAGCAGATTCCACTCAATCAGGATAGAACCGATAACTATAAAAGCGATTCCCGTAATCCTCATAGGTCCTGGGGCTTCTCCCAGAAAAAGATAGGCGTAGATGGCCGTAAACATGGGAAAGGTGGCCACTATCGCAACAATTTTTGAAGTATCGGCCATCTGAAGAGCCGTGAAATAGAGAAAAAGACCGATCAATCCCCCGATCAGTCCCGAAAGAAGTATCCAGAAAAGCGTCCGGCCGTCGACATCAATGACCTGAGCGAATTTACCCGTTGCCAGCACTAAACACACAAGACACAGTGAAGTAAAAATAAACCTTATAGTGATCACCGAAAGCGGGGAAGCATCCTTCAGACTCAGTTTTTCAAAGATCGGGTTAATACCGAATATCATAGCCACGAGAAAAGCAATCAAGGTAGCTTTCATCTTATTCTCCTTACGGTTTTTGGATTCCTCTATTATAACCTACACCATGCGTATTCAGCTTTATTCAGAGTTCGTAGGATCAATAACATCTACAAAAACTGTTAAAATTTAAGGAATTGATATACTTATTTACACTAATCCCTTGATGCTATAGTTGAAATCGTGTAGCAGATGTCCTATGGAAAAGTGGATATTAGGTTTAGGGTTTTTAGCGTTCTTCATAGTGTTAGCACTCGGCATAGAATCGAAAAACGAGAGGTTTATGCGCCTGTCCGTTTTTCTTTCGTTTGGCTACATTCTCTTTTTCTTTGTGGGGACGATCGTCTTGCTGACATACTTTATCTTCTTTCGGGGGTAAATGATGGAAAAGATAAAAAAGGCTTTGGAGTTGTTTTTGATGAGCAAGCTTGAAGACATCGAAGACTATGAAGAAGCCTACAGATCTTACAGGGAATTCATCGCTTCCGGAGAAAAATTAATTCCTTTTTCCGAAATAAAGAAGGAATATGACCTCTAGGCGTATGTGGGAAGTGAGGTTTACGGGTAAAGCCAATCACCACCATAGATGACTGCCACGAAGCCGGATTGGAATCCGCCAATCTTTCTTTCATGCAATGAGAAACTCGCGAAAAACAATTTGTGTAGTAGCTGACGACATCTTTTTCTCGTCAAAAATTGAGAACACGGCCAAAGACCTTGATATAGGTGTGATAAAAGTAAAAAGCTGCGAGGAACTTCTAGACAAAATCGAAGGAAAAACAGTTGACCTCGTAATTATTGATCTCGCCTCAAAGAGAATTGATGCCGAAGATATCTTCACCAAGCTTAAAAGCTTTCCAGAACATCAGGGAACTTTTTGCATAGGATATCTGCCACACGTAGAACGGGAGCTTGCCAGCAAATTCAGGGAAAAGGGGTGGATCTCGTCATTCCAAGATCGAAATTCTCTCGGGAAATGGGACAGATAATTGAAGAACATCTAGAGTCAAAGTGAAAACACAGATCTCCAGCCCTGAAAATATTCTTCTAGTTTAAGCGGTAGCGACTCGTACTCACGCAAAAATCCGCGGAAACTCATATCACGTCTGTAACCAAACCCCAATCATAACCTGGCTTGACAATGAAAAGGGGAATAATAATAATGTTTCCAAAGTTTTTTCCCCAACACCTTGGTAGCAACTTATGTCAGACGACCAATCCAAAATATGGTTTAACGGAAAAACAGTGCCTTGGGATGAGGCGAACGTGCACGTACTCACCCACACTCTTCACTACGGCCTAGGCGCCTTTGAAGGCATAAGAGCCTATAAATGCTCTAACGGAAAATCAGCCGTCTTAAAGCTTGCCGAACACATGGAAAGGCTTTATACCTCGGCGCACGTGGCCGGCATAGAGATTCCATATGAAATGCAGACCCTTTGCGACGCGGTGGTGGACCTTCTGCGTGAAAACGGACTTGATGAAGCTTACATTAGGCCAATAGCCTTCATCGGACCGGGGAAAAAAGGGATACTTCCCGGAGACAACGCCGTGAACGTGGCTATAGCTGTATGGCCCTGGGGAACATATCTGGGAGATGATGCTATTGCCAACGGAATCAGGGTAAAAATATCCTCCTACACGAGAATGCACGTTAACTCCTTTATGACCAAGGCCAAGATATGCGGGAATTACGTAAATTCAGTAATGGCCAGGCAAGAAGCCGCCGACCTCGGTTTTGATGAGGCAATATTGCTCGACTCAGAAGGTTACGTGGCCGAAGGAAGCGGGGAGAACATCTTCATCGTAAGAAACGGGATTCTCAAAACTCCCCCTCTAACCTCTATACTGGAGGGAATAACCAGAAAATGCGTTCTTGATCTCGCCGACGACGAAGGTCTTTCGGTAAAGGAGCAGCGTTTCACAAGAGACGAGCTATACATCGCTGATGAAGCTTTTTTCACAGGCACCGCCGCCGAAGTAACGCCTATAAAGGAAGTTGACGGTAAGAAAATAGGTTCCGGAAAACCTGGAGAAATAACAAAAAGACTCCAAGAAAGGTATTTCGCCGTGATAAAAGGAGAGGATGAGAAATTCAGGCACTGGCTTGATTACATCCCTTGAACCGGCCTCCCAGACTGAAACTATAGTTTGCTTGCCTCGTCCATGGCTATGAATCCAGGAATATTCTCAACGCGCTTAATCCAGGCACGGATTGCGGGATATCCGTCTAGAGCGAATCCGCCTTCCTCGGCAACATGAGTGTATGCGTAGAGCGCAATATCAGCAATTGAGAAACTCTCGGCGACCAGAAAGACATGAGAAGTCAGGCGCTTTTCCATAAGCGCCAGCGCGGCTTCACCGGGCACCTTTTTGGCTTCCAGCATAGCCAGCACGTCCTCTGTCAGCTCACGGTGCTGACGCAGAAAACGTGAGGTGGCGATATTTGGCTCATGGCTGTATTGCTCCCAGAATAACCACTGCAGAACCTGAGCTCGCCTAAAGGGCTCGGACGGCAAATAATCGGTTCCCTCGGCAAAGTGAAAAAGAATTGCGTTTGATTCCGAGAGCACGCGACCATCCTCAAACACCAAGGTCGGGATCTTTCCATTCGGGTTGATCGCCAGGAATTCTGGGGTTCGGGTCTCACCATTCAGGATGTCTAGATTGATTACTTGAAAAACCTTCCCAGTTAGCAGAAGGATCAACCGGACCTTGTAGCCATTGCCGGAAATCGGGTCATCGTAAAGTGTCAACATAGATATTCCTCAGTACATTCAGGATTGGGGAAGATATGCTAGCACAACAAATGGTTGGGCACAATAATAAGGGGAGACAAGATGCCTGATTACATCCCCTATATCGTCTTTTTCCTTCAAGAAAACGGTAACTGGCGAAGAACCTAATCTTTTAGAACTTATATATATAACTAGACAAAAGGAATTTGATTTGTGGCTGAGCTTACCGAAGGACTATTTCTTTCTTAATTTAAAGGTTGTGAGTTTGGAATAGCCACGCATCAATAGTTTCAGTTACCTGTTTAAGACCAACGACATTTAAACTAAAAATTATTGGAAGAAGATTGTTGCGAAGGTAAAGAATTTCTTGGACTCCTCCCTCTTTCCTTGCGATATTTTCGAGAATTTTCTCAGTGATAATCTTTCTGCTTTCAGGCAGAAGCAGTTCTTGATACAGTAGGTTTAAAAACTGCGCCGCAAGCATGACCACTTGCGTTAAGTCAACAGGCTCTTCGGCAAGAAACGAAAGTACTTGCGAGAAAGGCCATTTGTCTATCTTCCACTCCGCAATAATTCCAGCTTGTCTGATAATATTCGGGTTCAGTCTGGTGAAAAAATATCCATACCCGAAAAGTTTTGCGCTTGCATCAAAGAACACCTCTGGTTCAACTATGCTCAATTCAACACATTTTTCTATGACGACCTGTGTCCATACACGCGATACGCCGTATTTACTTTTAGCTAGCTTGGCTTGCACGAGATCGTCGGTCCAAAGCACCGCTCCCGGCATACGGGCCAACAAGACCGCTTCCGCTCCATAGCGACCAAATACCTGAAGCAGTTCATCTCTTTCTTCCGGTTCTAGTTCCGCAAGAGCTATGCAAGATTCGACCCTGCAGGTGGTCTCCAGGGTATCAACAAGATTACGCAGTTTCTCAACAAAGAACTTTTTTTCCTCACTGCTGCTTTCCGAAAGTGCGTGTCCAGTATCTGTTTTTAGCAGCGTTGCTGATTCCCAGCTCCCAAGTGGTGCTTTGTTTGCTATCATACGACGGAGTTCGTTCACGGTGTTTGTGGAAACCACAAAGTCAATTGACCAGTTTTTCAGGATGTCGAGTTCGTCAAGCAGAAGCAACGAAGAAATTGCACTCATGTCTAAAACGACTGTACTGCACGACCCGAGTGTTTCTGCTGCACTGTTATACTCTTCCCTAGAACCTTCACAACACTTCACTAGACCACTCGGAGATGTAGCCAGATTCAGAACTGCTTCGAACGCATTGCCGCCGAAATGTTCGCCGAAAACATGGAGCGGGAGCGGACCCTCTTTATATGCCTGTTCAAACTTGAGCATTTCTTCATGGAGCTTGTCTACAAGATCCAAGATCGTGCTAATGTCCAGCTCCGGTTCATCTGATCCAGTCTCCTTGGGCACCATCCTTATAAGCTGTACATCCGTCAATCCCGGAAATCTCACCTGCCTTTGCTCTATACAGTCCTGAAAACGATAGACATACTTGTTCTGGATTTTCTTGATTTCACCAATACGATCTTGGATGCCTTCGGCAAGGACGAAAGTGTCTCCCTCTTTTTTCCCCATCATAGCACTGCATATTTTGTTATCGGGTGAGAGTTCGCGTTCAGGGAACTGTGAACTTGAATCTGGAATATCTTTGACAACAATTTGGTGAGTGGTAGGGTTTCCCTGTTCAACGTAACATACAACGGCTCCAACTTCGACGCAGTCCGGATCTTCCAACTCCGGCTTCTTTTCATTGAGATATAGTGAAGCTCTTATGAACGCCATATGTGCATCAGGATCCTGAAAATTACGGCGAAGGACACGGTAGGCGTACTGGATTCCCAGCAGTTTTTGGTTTATCGCCTTTAGAACATGGACGACCATGAGAGCCGTTTGCGGACTTGCTTGATCGGCTTCCGGTATGCTTGAAGGATCATCATCTATCAGTTCGGGTCGGTCAAGTTCCACTCCTAGGAAGGAGCGCCTGAGACTGAGTTCCTTGTCCTCTGGACACCGCTTGATTTCCTTGTCAAGAATTTCTATCGCTTTCTCAATGTCGTATTCTATAAGGAAAGAGAACTCTGCTTCAAACAGAGTCTTGTTGACTACTCCTGCTTGGCGCAGTTCTTCGAAAATGCTGAGCATAATGTCATGTCTTTCCAAGCGATTTGCGCATTCCAAAAGATATTTTGTGTCGGAACCATACGTAGTTGGATCGGCAACCCGCTTCCAGAGCGGGAGAGCATCTGAAAAACGCTTCAGCTTGAAAAGCAGTAACGCGAGCCGCCGAATTTCAAATACCGTCGTCGCATCATTCGTGAGCGCAAGCGCGTCATCCGCACAATCTGAAGCTTTATCATTTTGTTCTTCCAGCAAATGGAGTTTTGCGGTAAGTGTCTTGAGATTGACATCCGATACACTTCCGGCAGGAATTTCATTCAGAAGTTTATAGCAGGCATCGAATTGTTTTTCCTTTGCAAACACCTGCAGTCCGAGTTCAATTGCATTTTCCCGAAAATCCTCCCGCAGTTTTGCCTTGCTTTTTGCTAACTGCGAGAACAGCTCTCCTGCGTCAGAATAATCGCCAGGGTCTCCGCGGTCTATGAGCATCATGCCAAAGATCATTTGACCTTGGTCCGACAATACCTCCAACGGTATGCGACGCATCAAGTCAATTGCTTCGTCAAGTTTTCCCTCAATACGGAGCGACCCGCTATAGGCTTCAATGACTAAAGTATTCTGAGGGGCAATTCTCTTTGCCTCTTCCAAATCCTCACGGGCCTCCACATTTTTTCTAAGAGCCGTTCTCACTCTTTGTCTGGTAAGCAGAGCTTCTGCTTCTCCCGAAACAAAATGATTTTCTTTGGCAAACGCAATCGCTTTGCATAGGGCGTCTTCGGCTTCCAAGAGTTTTTCCTCATCACAGAAAAGGTCTTTGGTTCCATATCGCTCAATGCTTCTTGAAATTTCCATCTGAAGGACGATTTGTCCCAGATACAACCAAGTTTCTGACGCGCGGCTCTCGGCGTCTACTGCGACTTTGATAAATTCCTCGGCTTTCTGCAAGTCACCACAGTTCAGTGCTCTACGAGTCAAAGGAACCGCTACCTCATCTTTTTCAAGCAAATCTTTGGGTATGGAATCTTTTAGTTGCTCAAGAGTTACCGAATCCGGCGCACTTTGAATAAAAATCAACAGCACACGTTCTGAGCGGGGAAATTCTTGCTTTAGTTCGCAGGCCAGTTCGTAAGCCCGTTCGCGCTGTCCAATCATAAGATAGCCTAGCGCTTCGTTGGTCCGGGCTACTTCGTCATCCGACTGGTACTCTTTTGCTTTCAGATACAAATCGGCTGACCCCTTAGGGTTGTCGGTCGATACTTCAACATCACCGAGAGATGTAAGCAATCTGAACTTCTGCCGCGCTGTGAGTCTGTCCCAACTCCTCCTCCTTATTCGCCGGAGCAGAAATCTCGCTATTTGATAATCGTGTTTTTCCAGAGAACTTCGTGCATCATCAATCTCGGCATCAAGTTCATTCTGATTGTCCCTACCGAGGCTTTGCACGAGAGATCGCTGTATCTTAAGAGACTCGTCAAGTTTCGAGTCAATTTTTTGGAAATAAGAGGCCGACGCTCCGTCTTCGTACCAATCACGGACATCCGTATGCTTGTCCAGAAGCTGCTCGATACGACTCCAACCAAAGATCTCTACTTTAAACAAATTTTTTTTCTTATGTTCACGATTTATCTTTACCAGAAAGTCCTGCACTTCACTGCCCACTTTATCCGTCGTCATGATTACGTACCGGTTAATGGGAAGTTTGAATTTCTTCGCTTTCTCGATTTCGGTTTCTACTTCGGTTGGAGTAATCCTTTTTCCTTCTTCTCGCAGTTTGCACTGCGCAGCACGTAGTAGATATTCCCCGCTTAAGTCAAGGATATCCACTCCTTTCTGGGCCTGTCCCCTGAGTGCGTACAGGTCTAATTCCGGGCATTCCCAATGAACTTTTAGCAGTTCTAAACAGAGAATTTCGAAATCTTCTGAGTTCTTCGGTTTTTTGTAACTCTTGCGCATGTTTTTCTGGTTGACGGTTAAGATAATTTAAATTAGCTAAACTCAGCCTTCATTTTGTCAACACCCGGTTTTTATCTTAACACCGCATAACGTTCTTCCTCTACTCTCTCCGCCTGCCCAAGCGCTTCTAGGCTTTCCAATAGCGGCTTCACACTCGTCACCCGTGCGCGTTTGAAGCAGCGGGCGATTTGTTCAGGGGTGGCTTCGCCCAATTCAGACAGTGCCTCGCGGACGGCAGCAATCTGATCGGGTAAGGCCTTGGGCCAAGGGAGCTTTTCCCCTTTGGCTTCTACACCTAGGTCCATCTCTATAGTCTTTCTTATCGCTGCTTGTTTGTCCTCGGGGGTTTGATATTCGGGGCGGAGCCAACGGATTTGACCCGCTGTTTCTTCCTCGGCACGTTCCTTGTTAAGGGCCACAAGGCGAATCAATATCTCTTCATCACTCAGGCTCGCGGACCAACCATAAGCCTCTGCCACGGCGACGTCGATCTGGTCGTGCAAATCTTTGAGTATGCTGACCAAACCCTGATCATATATTTCGCGGTCTTTACCCTTGATTGTCTCACCAGCGCGGAGCTTTTCTAGTACGTTGTACACTTGGTTTAGGGTTAGCTTAGGATATGTTTCCTGCTGGCGTTTGCGGTGGGTATCCAGCTTCTCCCCCAGTTCACAGAGATGAGCTTTTTGGGTTTCGGTTTGGTCGGGAAAGGGGAAGGGATCAAAACAGCGGGATTTGTTGTAACGGGGGACAGCCCCCAAGCGTCCTCCTGCCGCGAATGACCAAACCATATGTACCCTACTCGAAAGCACAGCAAGATGGTTTCCATCGGCAAGAGCTATGGCAATCAACATGTGATCGGGTCGCGTACCGACATCCAAATACTGGAACACTCGGTGCTTGGATGTCTCTATGGTCGCGACAAATCTTGGGAGTCCATGGAGAGCCGGTCGAATCTCGCTGCGAACCCGTCCAAATAGCCACCATTTTTCCCTAAACGCCTTTTCTTTCTTCACCGAGCGTTCGGGCCACACATTGTCAAACAGATACTGGTAAGCCTCTGGAAAGCGGTTCTTGACTTCATCCTCCGTCAGGTCACAGAAGTCCAGCACCCAATTGTCGCCGCGTATTTGGTTGAATTCTTGGCCCTTCACATATGGGCCGACGAATTTGTCAAGATCCTTCCTTACACCGTAGCCTAGCTTAGTCAGTTGCTCCTTTGAGACGACAAATCCTTGCCCGGCCAACATCATTCCGTTTGAAGAAAGGCCAGAATTTGCCAAGAGCGGGCGAGCACCAACAACATCAATGCCAATTTTTAGATCTGAAAAGATCTTTCCAATTTGGCGATTGAAGGTCACAACCTGCCCATCCATTGCGCTGTTCACCTTGCTCTCGGTAGCTATGGTCAGCAGCAGCCCAGTTCGGTTACCCGCTGCCGCTACTGTAATTGCAATTCGAACCGCCGCACTATGGAGTGTGTCCACCCAAGGGTGGTCTGGAATGGCGAAGAGGAGCGAGAGTGGCTTTTTTTGATCGTTCAGATGTGGCTCCAGCACGCGGCGGTTGAATGTCTGGCGTAAGCTGTTTGTGGTGATCAGGCCAAAGCGGCGCGTGCCAATACCCTTTTTAGGATTATAGGCACGGGTCATCAATGCCGCCTTTTCCCACCAAAACATCACAAAGTCGGCGCTTTTTGGCATCTTGGGATAGGCTTTCCAAAGTGCTTCAACATAACCGTCCCCCAAAGCATCCCTAAGGATTGATCCTTTTCCAATGAAGGGCGGGTTACCTACAATGAAATCGGCCTCCGGCCATTTTGTCGGCCGCGGATTCGTATAGCTATAGACCTGTTCACGATATGACGGATCAGGGACTTCTTTACCTGTTACTGGATGCGTGTAAGTCGTGATCTTGTCCCAAACTGTCACTGGCTGGCCGTTCTCGTCCAGAAGAGGTTTTCGTTCTTCCCATTCCAGCACGGCGTCGGCGTTCCGGATGTTCTTGAAGTCTCGCAGTACAGGTTCAGAGGGTGCGGCCTGCCCGTGGGTGCGGAAGTGCCATTGCAAATAGCCAATCCAGAGGACCAATTCGGCTACATTTGCGGCCCATGGGTTTAGCTCGATACCCTGAAACTGGTGCGGGTCTACGGTGATGAAGCTGATCTGCGTCTCGCCCAGTTCGGTAAGCAGTGCTATCACTTCCCCCTCAAGCCGTTTCATCATCTCCAATGCGACATAAAGGAAGTTGCCCGAACCGCAAGCAGGATCGAGCACACGAATTTCACAGAGCTTACGGCGGAAGTTACGAACCAAATCGCGAGCTTTTTCCTCTTTTCCATCGGCAGTTAGACGCTGCACAGCGGTCTGCACATCGCGCCAGTCTTCGCGAAGGGGCTCCATAATCGTCGGTGTGACCAACCGTTCGACATAAGCACGCGGAGTGTAATGGGCACCGAGCTTGCGGCGCTGACGCTTATCAAGTGCGCGCTCAAGGAGTGTGCCGAAGATGGCCGGTTCGACCTGTTTCCAGTCTGCCTCGGCAGCTTCAATCAGAAGGTTGAGTTGGAGTTCGTTGAGTGGCAACGCATCGGCATCCTTGAAGAGCCCACCGTTGAAGTGCATGAGGTCTTGCATTAGTACCTGAGAAAAGCCGCCGGTATTCATTACCTCCCAGAGGCCCTTGAGCATGGGTTCAGCGTATTCGGTATGGCCACGAAGTTTGACGAGAAGTTCGGTGAAGCTGTTTTTAGGAATCAACTCTACATCTTCGGCAAACATGGAAAATAGACAGCGCATGAGGAAGCGGGCAACAGTTTCGCTGTCGTGGTCTTGATCTTCGAAGCTTTTACCTAGTTCGGCCAGATGAACGGCAATGTCCCGCGTGACTTCGGCCGCTGTGAGTGCCGGGTCGAGGCTGAAAGGATCGGACCAGATGGTACGCAAAAGGTTGCGGGTTTCTTCGTTACGCAGGTCGTCGAGAAAGATTCGGTAGCTGTTGCCATCTGGAAACTGGTTGTAGCCCTGCCCCTGCCGCGAGAAATCAGCATAAAGTCTATCACATGTCCTATGTCCACGATCAAGAGGAAGGGCGGCCAGCCGTCTTCCTTGGATACCGCGCGGGCATAATTATCAGCTTGGTTGCGGGCCTTGAGCATGGTGCCGTCCCAGCCGGCAGTACCCCGCACCCCGTGGCCGGTGCGCTTTTGCTTGCGGTCAGGAATCCCCTTGGTCAGATCGCCCTGGCGATTTTTCTTTTGGTCTACGCCCTGCTTTGTCTCCAGCACGAAATGACCGCTGCGATAGACGTCGATGAAGCCAGTGCTAGGCTTGTGGGTGTGGGTAAAGGTAACGGGTCGTTCAAATCGATAATGGTCGTTTGCGTCATCGTCCGTTGCAGGGAATGGGCGATCCAGCCCAAGCATGTCGGTCAGCTCGATCACGAAAAGCTGGTAGTTGGCTTGCTCACTGCCACCGGATGGCTTCCAGCGTGCAATGAACTCGTTGATTTGTGTGTCAGTTGTCATTTAGAAGTCGATTTTTCTAAGCAGGAAATTGTGTTGTTAAAAAAGGTTTAGAACATACTGTTTATTGCCATTATAACGAAAGAAATGGAGAACGCTAATTAAAGAAAAGGGGATTATATACAAGGTGAGTATCCATGGACTGATAGAAGCCCCCTTTCCTTCTACTGAAGATGTCTTAAAAGGTCAAGGTATCTAATCGCCTACCTGTTCATCAGGTAGTTAACCATGGTTCTCACGCCGAATCCGCTCGCCCCGTACTGATACCAGTCAGAAGATTTCTCCACGTACGAGGGACCGGCTATATCTATATGGACCCACGGAACATCCGAAACGAAATTCTCAAGGAAAAGCGCCGCGGTTATCGCCCCGCCCCACCTGCTCCCGACATTCTTAACGTCTGCAACGCGACTTCTTATTTCCTCTCTTAGCTCCGCATCAAGAGGAAGTTCCCACATCTTCTCGCCGACATCGTCCGCGGAACCTAAAATCGATTTCACGAGATTCGCGTTATTACCCATAACCCCGGCGTTATGGAGGCCAAGTCCAACTATGCAGGCACCGGTAAGGGTTGCGAGATCCACTATCTCGGAAACTCCAAGGCGGACTGCGTAACTGAGTGCATCAGAAAGCGCCACCCTGCCCTCCGCGTCGGTGTTTATAATTTCTATTGTCTTTCCGTTAAGAGCTGTTACCACATCATCCGGTTTGTAGGCAGAAGCGCCGGTCATATTTTCGGTGGCCGGGACAATTCCGTGAACGTTAACGCTGGGAGTCAGTTCCCCGAGCGCTTTCATGGTCCCTAGTACTACCGCCGCACCCGCCATATCCATTTTCATCGTTCTCATACTGTCTGCGGGCTTAAGGCACAGACCTCCCGAATCAAAAGTTATACCCTTGCCCACGATAGCAACTTTTTTGCGGGATTTTACGGGAGGTGAGTAGGAAAGGTGTATGAACCTCGGGGGCTCACTACTTCCAAAGGAAACCGCTGAGAGTCCTCCCATTCCCATTTGCCTTATCTCATCCCTATCAAGGACCTTGCAGCTGATGTGTTCTGATCCTTCGGAAATCGAAAAAGCATGTTCTGCGAGAATCGAGGGGGTAAGGATATTCGGAGGATCGTTAACAAGATCCCTTGAAAAAGCTACGCTACTTGAAACAGCGCTGGCATATGCGGCCTCACCGCTGAAATAATTGGCCGAAATCTTCCTTGACGCTATGCACACTTTCTCTATCCGGTTTTTCCTTCTTCCTGAAGACTTAAACTTCCCGTATTCATAGGTGCCGCAAGCCATGCCCTCGAGAAAAATCTTAAGAAACTCCCTATCCACGTTGGAAAAATCAACGGAGACGGTGCGGGAATGCTGGCCGGTTCTTGCAACCGCAATATTTGCGGCGCGAAAAGCCTCAAGTGCCCCGAAATTTTCTTTTTTCCCAAGCCCAAGGAGAACGACTGTTTTCGTATTGAAATCGCCCGGGGTATCAACTACAACCGTTTTTCCGAAAGCGCCTTTAAAATCAGACGACTTCACTTTGTCTGAAAGGAATCCTCCGAGTTTACTATCGATTTTTCTAGCGGCAGCTGGAAGCCTCTGCCCCTCATAACAGAAAAAAACAACTGAATCCGACTCGACGTCGGCGATATTATCCTTTATCAGAAAAAACTCCATTTCTTCACCATTCAATCCAGATTTAAAAATACAGCCCAAATACAGATGTTTAACAAGAAGGTAATTCTACACTACCAACACCCGGTAAAACAAAAAGAATCTTTTAATATGGGGGTTTTTCAAATATGATTTAACCGTCTAATCCAACTAAAAAGAGAAAATCACCCATGATTCAAGAAGAAAGAATGACCCGTCATCTGATGGATATCATACAAATAGACAGTCCATCAAAAAAGGAAAAAGATGTAGCCCTAAGGCTTGAGGAAGAAATGAGGGACCTAGGCGCTGATTGTTTCTACGACGATGCAGGAGACAAGGTCGAGGGAAACATTGGCAACCTGATAGTAAAACTTCCCGGAACGAAAAAAGACGTCCCGCCGTTTTTTCTCTGCTCTCACATGGACACCGTAAGTCCCGGAGAGGGAATAAAACCAAGAGTGGAAGACGGTGTAATGAGAAGCGATGGTACAACGATACTAGGAAGCGACGATAAAAGCGGCGTATCCATAATAGTTGAAGTACTTCGAGCGCTCAAGGAAAACAACATTCCCCACGGGGATATAGAGGTCGCATTTACTATATGCGAGGAAATAGGTCTCCTCGGAGCAAAATTCCTTGACCCTTCAAGCTTTAAAAGCCCATACGGAATAGTTCTTGACAGCAGCACACCAGAGAGACTCGTCCTCAGGTGTCCGTGCTCGGATATAATGGATGTAAAAATACACGGCGTTGAAGCACATTCGGGGCTTTGCCCCGAGAACGGGATAAGCGCCCTAGAAATATTAAGCGATGCGATCTCGAGAATGAAACTCGGAAGAATAGACCACGAAACAACAGCAAACATAGGAAAGGTAAAGGGAGGATCCGCGATAAACATAGTTCCCGGTCTTGTTGAAGTGAAGGCCGAGGCTCGAAGCCACGATGAAGGGAAACTTGACGCGCAGATACGGCACATGCAAAAGTGCTTTCTGGAAGCGGCCCAAAGCAGGGAACTTTTCCTAGACGGGGAACGACTCGGCGCACGTGCGGAGGTCGAGATAGAACGCGTGTATCCCGTAATGAATGTTTCTCCGCAGGCAACCGTGACTAATCTTGTACTTGAAGCCGCTACGAACCTGGACCACAACATAGAACTCCATACAAGCGGCGGAGGATGCGACGCAAACTTCATAAACGAGAAGGGAATCGAATGCGTAAACCTTGGAACGGGAATGTACGAGCTTCATACTGTAAACGAATATCTTCTGATCGATGAATTCCGCAGGTCAGCGGAGATAGTCCTTGAAACCATAAAACTCCATTCGGAAAGCAACTGAGCGATGAAGGCTCTAATTCTGGTTGATCATGGAAGCACTGTAGAAGAAGCAAACGCCCTTCTCGAAGACGTAGCCGACAAGGCAAGAGCCTACCAAGACTCACCGTTTGATATGGTTGAGCACTGCCACATGGAACTCTGCGAACCGTCAATAAAAGAGGCTTTTCGCAAATGCGTCGCGGCCGGCGCGAGCGACATAACGGTCCACCCGTACTTTCTTGTACCGGGAAGACATTCAAAATCCGATATACCCAGGATGGTGGCGGAGGCAGCGCAAGATTTTCCACAAGTAAGCTACAGGGTAACAGAACCACTGGGGCTTCACGACAAGATAATAGAAGTCATATTTGAAAGATCTCTTGGATAATCCTCGTATAAGATCTGATGAAAAAATATTCGGCGCTGCTTTTTGATCTTTTTGACACACTTGTCATGTTCGAGCCGTCCCGTCTACCAAAGGTAACGCTTAATGGAGAAACCTGGAACTCCACCGCGCAGCACGTTTTCACACGAATGCGAAGCAGTCTCGGTGAAATGGAATTTACGGATTTCTACGAACCTTTTGTCGAAAGCCACAGAGAACTTCTGGAACTCAGGAAAAAGGATTTAAGAGAGTATCCAAACAGAAAGAGATTTGAGATATTCATGGAGAAAATAGATTTAGAAGGAGACGACGGCTTGCTTGAGAAGTTCGTATTCTCACACATGGAAGGCCTCTGCGGAGCCATGGTATACCCGGAGCATCATACGGAAGTTCTTCTGTATCTTAAAGAGAAAGGATACAGGCTTTCGGTCGTATCAAATTTCGATCACGCTCCTACGGCACGAGAGCTGCTTAGAAAATTCGAAATTGCAGGTTTCTTTGAACATATAGTGATATCAGAAGAAGTAGGCTGGAGAAAACCTCACAGGAAAATATTCGAATTTGCTCTTGCCAGTCTCGGCGAGAATCCATCAGACGTCATTTTCATAGGAGACAACCCTGAAGCTGACATAATGGGATCTTCAGGCTGCGGGATTGACTCTGTGTGGGTAAGAAGAAGAGAACAGTTCACCCGGGCAAAACCGAATTTCATCATAGAAGATCTGAAAGATCTGAAGGGAATAGTCTAGAAAGACACCGCTTAGATGAAAAGATTGGGAATTATAGCGATGGCTAGACGGTTGAGTATAACACAGCGATGATAAGGACTTACAAGTGTCGTGCCAAGCTAACAAGGTCTGGGCATGAGGCGTTATCCCGGGTATTCGGGATGTGCACCACGCTCTACAATGCCTGCCTTGAGGAGCGTATTGACTGCTACAGGAAGACGGGCGAATTCCGTTCATATTACAACCAGTGCAAAGCACTGACCGAAGTGAGGGCGGATGATCCTGAGTATGCCAATATCAGCGTTCAGGTGTTCCGTGGGGTTGTGGGTCGCATAGACAAGGCGTACAAGTCCTTTTTCCGCAGGGTGAAGACCAAAGAGAAAGCTGGTTTCCCTCGATTTAAGAGTTCCAGGCGTTGGCGAACAATAGAGATAAACGACCAGTGCTGGAAGGTATTGAAGCGTGAAGGGCAGAAGCTGGTTCTCAAGATAAAGGGACTTCCCCACATCGAAGTAAAGACCGAGCGGGAACTACCCCCAAACACATTGCTGAAAGCGATACGAATTACAAGAAAGCCCTCGCGGACGGAAGTCGCGTTATCGTATGAGCTACCGACTTCCGAGCTAAAACCAGTCGGAAATCCCGTTGGGATAGACATGGGGATATCTAAGCGTCTTACCTTGAGTAATGGGGAAACTGTGGAGAAGAGGGAGATGGATAGGCGGAGGTTAATACGGTTGCAGCGTTCCGTATCTCGCAAGAAAAAAGGAAGTAATAATAGAAAGAAAACGGTTTCGTTGCTTGCTAAGGAATGGCAGAGACTTACGGACAAAGAGAGGAACTATCTCCACAGGCTAACTTCGGAAATAGTAAGGATGTACGATTTTATAGCGGTAGAGAAGCTTGAAACGAAAAAGATGCTTGGCAACAGGCAGTTGGCAAAGAGCATATCTGAGCAAACTTGGGGGAAGTTCGCTGCGCTACTTAACGAGAAGGCTGAGAGTGCTGGCGTTACAGTAGTGGAAGTGGACCCCAAGGGAACTTCTCAGGAATGCTCAAGTTGCGGAGCAACAGTAGAGAAATCCCTGTCCGTCCGGACGCATAGGTGTAGTTGCGGATATGAAGCGGACAGGGATGTAAACGCAGCAATAAATATCCTTCATCGAGGCATCTCGATTGCGGGTGGGAAACTCAAGCAGTCCCGCATGGCCGGGAGGATGAGAGAGAAGCAAGACAGCGGTCTTGCTCGGCCAAGAACAGTAGAGGTAACTGTCTAGTTATGACTATAAGTCCCAAAAGATTCACCCGCACGGAAAGAAGACTCCCCGCAACAAGAAGCAAAAATCAAATAGCCACAATACAGAGGATGCTTGAGAGAAAATCCTCTCTTTACGCAGACAAGATTGCGTATTCCATAAGAAAAGATGATCTATCCGTAAGTTCTTTCACCTTCAGCGAAGTTTTCACTCTTTTCACCCAGTTCTCAGCGCATCTCATCTCTCTAGGTCTTAAGAGAAGGGAACATGTGGCAATAGTGGGGGAGAACAGTCCACAGTGGGCGATTTCCTACTTTGCGGTAATCTGGGCAGGCGCCATAGCCGTCCCACTTGACGCAAGGTCAAGAACAGAACACATAAAACAGGTGCTCGCGCTCTCAGATTCAAGGTTTCTCATCGCCTCTGCGGGGTTTACGGAAGCTTTGAGTAACACGGGGGCAGTCGAGCACATAATACAAATGGATGAGGCTATTGAGGTTCGGTCACACACCGAAAAAACCGTGCCCGCGGAAAAACTAGAACCCGAGGAGATAGCCGATATAGTTTTTACCTCGGGAACAACGGGCAACCCCAAAGGCGTAATGCTCTCCCACGCGAGCATAATGTCAAACCTGGAGACACTATACAGCGCCTTTCCCATAACAGTGGAAGACACGGCTTTTTCCATACTGCCCATTCACCACGTATATGAAAGAATAGGTGGAATACTGCTGTCCTTTTACTGTGGACAAAGGGTGTTTTTCTCAAGAAGCATAAAACCGAGGGAAATGCTCTCCGACCTTAAAGTCGCAAGGCCAACCGTATGGCTTAACACCCCCTTGATACTCGAGAGACTGCTTCAGAGAATCGAACAGAACAAGGCAAAGAATTTCCTCACAAGAGCCCTCCCCCCCAAGTTTTTCGGGAAAATGGCAAAAAAACGTCTGGGTCTTGACCGCCTCAGAATTATAGTAAGCGGCGGAGCCGCCCTCTCGGAACCGGCTTCCGAGGGACTTGAAAAATACGAATTTCCCCTCTTGCAGGGATACGGAATGAGTGAAACGGCTGCGGTTATATCCGCAAATCCCTTTTCGAAACCGAAGAACGCAAGCGGCGGCATGGTGCTTGAGAACTGCGAGGTCGAAATAAGAGATGTAGACTCCGAGGGAATCGGGGAAATATGCGTTAGGGGCTCGAACATAATGAACGGCTACTACAAAAACCCCGGTGCGACGAAAGAGGTCCTCTCGGATGACGGCTGGCTTAGAACCGGTGACCTCGGTTATTTTGATCACGAAGGTTACCTCTACATAACGGGAAGAAAAAAATCGGTTATCGTAACTAAGGGAGGAAAAAATATTTCTCCCGAGGAAATCGAGGAAAAGCTCACCCCGCTTGAAACGGTTGAAGAAGCGATTGTATTCAGCCCGGATGATGAAAGGATACAGGCCGTGATATTTCCAGAGGCGGAGGGAATTTCCAAAAAGCTAGGACAGCCCCCGCAACACGGAGACGATCAGAGAATCTGGGATATCCTTAAAGGCGAGATAAGTGAACTTAACCGCCGGCTTGAGCCCCACAAAAGAATCAGTCATTTTGCAGTTGCCACAGAAGAATTACCAAAAACGACTACAAGAAAAGTAAAAAGATACCTCTTCAGAGACATGGACATATCCAAGACAACAAAGTTCATCCAGCCCCCGGAGGACAAATGAAGAATAAAGAATCTCTGCAGTTTGCCTTGGATCACGGCCTTACCGAAAGCGAATACGAAAAGATAGTCGAGACCTTGGACAGAGAGCCAAACTTAACAGAAGTTGGAATTCTCGGAGCTATGTGGTCTGAACACTGCTCCTATAAAAGTTCCAAGGTGCACCTTAGAAAATTTCCCACAAAGGGAAAACAGGTTATACAGGGTCCCGGAGAAAACGCCGGAGTAGTGGATATAGGGAACGGCGACTGCGTCGTTTTTAAAATGGAAAGTCACAACCATCCTTCCTTCATAGAACCTTATCAAGGCGCCGCGACTGGAGTCGGGGGAATACTCCGGGATATATTCACCATGGGAGCAAGACCCGTGGCGCTTTTAAACTCTCTTCGATTCGGAAATCCACATCTTCAGAAAACAAAATTTCTGGTTGAGGGGGTCGTATCGGGAATAGCCGGCTATGGAAACTGCATGGGTATTCCCACTATAGGAGGAGAGATATATTTTGATGATTGCTACAATGGAAATCCTCTGGTAAACGCCTTTGCCCTCGGGGTCACCAAAAAAGATAATGTTTTCCGTGGATATGCGTCGGGCGAGGGAAACCCCGTAATATATGTCGGATCAAAGACTGGAAGAGATGGAATACAGGGAGCCATCATGGCATCGGACACCTTTACTGAGGAAACCGAAGAAAAAAGGCCCGCGGTACAGGTGGGAGACCCGTTTACGGAAAAACTTCTTCTTGAAGCCTGTTTGGAGCTGTTTAAGACTGACTGTGTTGTCGGCATACAGGATATGGGAGCCGCAGGACTTACATCCTCTTCAACAGAGATGGCTGATCGTGCAGGAACCGGGCTTGAGATTGAAATTGGCAGAGTTCCCAGGCGAGAAGAAAGAATGACTCCTTATGAAGTGATGCTTTCTGAATCGCAGGAGAGAATGCTTGTAGTCTTGGAAAAGGGCAAGGAAGATACAGCCCGAGATATTTTCAGGAAGTGGAACCTTGATTTTTCGATTATCGGCAAGGTGACCGATTCGGGAAGATTGACGATTGTAGAAGAAGAAACCACAGTTGCGGATCTGCCCGTAAATCTCATAACCTCGGGCGCACCGACTTATAAAAGACCCGTAAAAAAACCCGGCTACCTGAAAGAAATAAAGAGGCTGGATTCGGAGAATTTCCCTGAACCTGAAGATATTCAGAGAGTTTTTCTCGAAATTCTGTCTTCGCCGACCGTATCGAGCAAGAGATGGGTTTACGAGCAGTATGACCACATGGTAAGAACCGACACCGTTTTGGGACCAGGAGCGGATTCCGCGATAATAAGGCTCAAGGGAACTCAGAAAGGAATCGCAATGACGTCTAATGTTAATTCTAGATATTGTTATCTAAGTCCTCGTGAAGGAAGTAAAATAGCTGTCGCCGAAAGTGTCAGAAATCTGGCCTGCTGTGGTGCCTCTCCCCTTGCAATCACCGACTGTCTTAATTTTGGAAATCCTGAAAATCCCGAGATAATGTGGCAGTTCTCAGAAAGCGTTGAAGGCATGTCGGAAGCCGCGAGAACGTTCAATACGCCGGTTGTAAGCGGCAACGTCAGTCTTTACAACGAAACCGAGGGTGTCGCAATATTCCCTACTCCGACTGTGGCAATGGTGGGCCTTATAGAAGATATCGCCAAAACCGTCACTTCTTGGTTTCAAGATCCTGGAGATCTAGTGATACTGCTCGGAGGAACCATAGAAGAAGATATAGGAGGAAGTGAGTACCTCAAGATCCAACACGGCTTGATTGACGGGAAACCACCTTCAATTGACCTTGATAAAGAGAAAAAGCTTGCCGAAATGTTGATTGCATGCGCTTCTCAAAGTATACTTAAATCGGCGCATGATATATCTGAGGGCGGCTTTGCTGTAGCGCTCGCGGAATGCTGCTTTAGTCCAGACGGCACAAGGGGGGTCGTGGTAAAAGCACCCGACATAAATGAAAACTCTCTTAGGGGCGATCTGTTTCTTTTCTCCGAAACGCAATCCAGAGTAATAGCTAGCATAAGCGAGACCAATTGGGAAAGAATAAAAGAGATGGCGAGCAATTACGGCGTTCACGCGCTGCGTGCCGGAGTAGTCATTGATAACGATAGGTTCTGCGTTGAAGATTTAATCGACATGAAAATCTCAGCAGTTCACGATGCATGGTCTATGGGCTTTCAGAGGGGTCTTTCGGTCTCAGAGGGGTGAAAATGGCAAAGCTACGCGAAGAGTGCGGAGTCTTTGGAATATATGATCATCCAGCCGCTGCCAACTTTACCTATCTCGGCCTCTACTCCCTCCAACACAGAGGTCAGGAAAGCGCTGGCATAGTGTCAACCGACGGGGAGAAGCTTTACTCTCACCGAGAGATGGGGCTCGTAACCGAAGTTTTTGATGAAGAGTCCATATTGAAGCTTAAAGGCACTACCGCAATCGGCCACGTAAGGTATTCCACAACAGGCTCAAGCAACAATAAGAATACCCAGCCTCTGATTATGAATTACGAAAAAGGAGAGCTAGCGGTCGGACACAATGGCAATCTCACAAATGCGAGAGTGCTGAGACACAAGCTTGAGAAAGAAGGTTCCATATTCCAGTCAACAACAGATACCGAGGTAATCGTACATCTCATAGCGAGATCAAAGGAAAAAACCTTCCTGGGAAGAATCATCGAAGCCCTTACCGAATGCAAAGGAGCTTATTGTCTTTTATTTCTTACCCCCAAAGGGCTAGTAGCTGCACGTGATCCCCACGGATTCAGGCCCCTTGTTCTCGGAAAGATTGATAATTCTTACGTTGTGGCCTCCGAGTCATGTGCTTTTGAACTAATAGGAGCCGATTATATAAGGGAAGTAGCCCCAGGGGAAATAATATTCATAGATGAGAAAGGAATCAGGTCATTTGATCCGCTTCCGAAAAACCAGCACAAAAACTGCGTGTTTGAAAACATATATTTCTCGAGACCCGATTCGTTTGTCCAAGGAAAAAACATCTATCAGATGAGGAAAAACATGGGGAAACAACTCGCAATTGAATCTCCTGCCGACGCAGACATCGTCGTGGCCGTACCAGATTCGGGAACGCCGGCAGCCATGGGATACGCCGAGCAGTTGGGAATCCCCTTTGAAACCGGCTTCCTGCGGAGTCACTATATCGGAAGAACCTTTATTGAACCTCAACAATCAATAAGAAATTTCGGAGTGAAACTGAAACTCAGCGTGATAAAAGAGGTCATAAACGGAAAAAAGATAGTAGTGGTTGACGACTCCATAGTTAGAGGGACAACCAGCAGAAAAATTGTCAAGATGATACGCGATGCCGGAGCCAAGGAAGTTCACATGAGAATAAGTTCACCTCCGATGAAGTTCTCATGCTACTACGGCATAGATACTCCTCTCAAAGAAGAACTCATAGCGCATTCTCTTGAAGTAGAAAAGATAAAGGACTACATAACTTCCGATACTCTGGGATACTTAAGCAGGGAGGGGGTAGCAAAAGCGGTCACCAACGGTGACAAGTCCTTTAATGGAAAATCAAACTACTGTTTTGCGTGTTTTGACGGAAATTATCCGGTGGAAATAACAGACGAGAAAGTGTCGCATCAACAAATGGACCTTTTTTAGTCCTATCGGACCGTATTAAAATCAAGGGTTCCGGCTATATAGCCGAGAGTTTCCCGAGAATCTCTTCAAGCTTTTTCTTGTGGTTTTGAAATTCATCCAGTTTCCCCTTTTCTTTTTCCACAACGTCTTCGGGAGCACGTTTGATGAAATCCCTGTTCGCAAGTTTACCTTCGGTTTTTTTAAGTTCCTGCGAAACTTTTGCCAAATCCTTATTCAGTCTGGAAATTTCCTTCTCAAGATCAAGCAGGTTCTCAACCGGCATAATTATCTCTACCCCCGAAACAACTTCCGAGACTGTTTTACCCTGAATCTCCTCTCCGCAAACAACGCAATCTCCAAGAGAAGCCATACCCAGGATAATCTCAAGGTTCTGCCTTAAAACATCCCCTACCTCGCTGCTTTCGGAATTAAGGTGGATTGAGACCTTCTCCGAGGGATGAATTCCCATAATGGCACGCAGGTTTCTTATTCCAGTTACAACACTTTTTACAAGCTCAATCTGCCCCGACTCCTCTTTAAATATCTCGCTTTCGTTCGGTTTTGGATACTGGGCTTCAAGAATGCTCTTTGAATCAAGACCCTCTCCTCTAGGAAGATCGACTCCCTTTTCCCTGAATATTCGGAATATTTCCTCCGTAATATAGGGCGTAAAAGGATGGAGCGCCCTCAGGGAGCGTACCAGGACCCGCACGAGTACATTGAGAATGGTTTTTTTAGATTCGTTATCGTCTCCATAAAGCGAAAACTTGGATATTTCAAGATACCAATCGCAGTAATCATCCCATATAAAGTGATAAAGGGCTTGGGAAGCCTTGTCGAATTCGTAGTTTTCAATGAATTCTTCAACTTCGCCGAGGGTAAAGTTGAGCCTGCTGAGAATCCATCGGTCAGGAACACTTAGACAAGAGTTCTCGAGATCGGAGTCGTGAATCATCTCCGGTTCAAGGTTCATAAACACAAATCTGGTAGCATTCCATATCTTGTTCATGAAGTTCCTGTATCCCTCGATAACAGGAAAGGTAAGCTTTATATCCCTTCCCTGGGCAGCAAGCGCCGCGAGCGAGAAACGAAGCGCGTCGGCACCGTATTTTTCGATCACGTCGATAGGATCAATTACATTGCCCGTCGTCTTGCTCATCTTGCGACCTTTTGCGTCCCTTATAAGGCCATGCACATAAACATCCCTGAAAGGCACATCTTTCATGAACTTAAGTCCCAGCATTATCATTCTCGCGACCCAGAAGAAAATAATGTCAAATCCGGTAACCAGGCACGAGGTCGGATAGTAATGCCTGAGCGCTTCGGTCTCCGCTGGCCATCCAAGGGTGGAAAAAGGCCAGAGCCCGGAAGAAAACCACGTATCCAGCACATCCGGATCCCTAACGAGTTTGACCTCTTCACCATAATGCTTCTTTGCAGAAGCGGCAGCTTCGCGCTCATTCACGGCAACGAAAACTTCCCCGTCAGGTCCGTACCATGCGGGTATTCGGTGACCCCACCAAAGCTGTCTCGAGATACACCAAGGCTCTATATTTCTCATCCACTCAAAGTAAGTGTTTTCCCAGAACTCCGGATAAAAACGTATTTCACCTCGTTCTACGTATGAAATGGCTTCAGCGGCAAGTTCTTTTGTGTTTACGTACCACTGGTCAGTCAACCAAGGTTCTACGACCACCCCGGAGCGGTCGCCGTAGGGAACCGTGTGGGTGGTTTGCTCAACCTTTACCAGAAAACCCCCTTCCTCAAGGTCCTGGATTACGGCTTTTCTAGCCTCAAATCTTTCAAGTCCCAGGTATTTTTCGGGGACATCACCTCTTACGTGTGCCCGCTCATCAAGAATGTTTAATATATCAAGATCGTTACGTTTTCCGACTTCAAAATCGTTAAAATCATGTCCCGGAGTTATCTTTACGGCTCCCGTACCCTTCTCTGGGTCGCTGTACTCATCAGCTATTACCGGGATCTTCCTTCCAACAAGAGGCAAAACA
The DNA here is from genome assembly GCA_009837205.1 of Candidatus Dadabacteria bacterium. NCBI lineage: Bacteria > Pseudomonadati > Thermodesulfobacteriota > Candidatus Dadabacteria > Candidatus Dadabacteria bacterium. The sequence goes on from VXTZ01000014.1 coordinate 47,740, forward strand.
GCATTTCTGCCCACTAAATCGGCGTATCTCGGGTCTTCAGGATGAACTGCGACTGCAGTATCTCCAAGCATGGTCTCAGGACGTGTTGTAGCTACAGTAACGAACAGGCCATCATCTCCCTCTATCGGATATCTTATATACCAGTAGTTCCCTTGAGTCTCTCTCTGCTCCACTTCCAGATCCGATATGGCCGTACGGAGCTTGGGATCCCAGTTGACAAGCCTTTTGTCCTTGTAAATAAGTCCTTGAGAGTAAAGATCGACAAAAACTTCTCTCACCGCTTCTGAAAGTCCCTCATCAAGGGTGAACCGCTCCATTTCCCAGTCGGGAAGCGCTCCGAGTCTTTTTAACTGTTCTGTTATTCGGTTGCCGGAGTTCTCTTTCCATTGCCAAATTCGTTCAAGGAATTTTTCCCTGCCCAAATCGTTTTTCGTGCGTCCTTCGGAGGCAAGATCTTTTTCAACCATCATCTGGGTAGCAATACCCGCGTGGTCGGTCCCTGGAACCCAGAGAACATCGAAATTATTCATTCTCTTGTACCTGACGAGAATGTCCTGAATGGTGTTGTTAAGAGCGTGGCCTATGTGCAACGATCCCGTTACGTTGGGTGGGGGGATGACAATTGAGAAAACCTCAGCCGAGTCTTTTATTTCGGATTTGTGAAGTCCCGATGAGATCCAGAAATCATAAACTCTCCGTTCAACCTCGGCAGGGTTGTAGCTTTTCTCCATGGCTACTGATCAAAAGAAAGAATAGACCGCAGGGGAAATATTAGCTTTCCAGCAATACGTCTTCGCTTTTCTCTTCGACTTCCGGTACGGGTACAGGTATTTCCGGTGCCTCGGTCTCTATGCTTATATCCCTGTACATGGGAAGGCCGGTGCCAGCCGGAATCAACCTGCCCACGATAACGTTTTCCTTGAGTCCTCTGAGATCGTCCTCCCTACCCTCGCAGGAGGCCTCGGTAAGAACCCTAGTGGTTTCCTGAAAAGATGCGGCGGAAAGCCAGCTGCGAGTGCTAAGCGAGGCGCGGGTTATACCCAGAAGAAGCGGCTCGGCCGCTGCCGGGGTTCCGCCTTCTTCGACGACCTTCTCATTTTCTTCAAAGAAAACATTTTTCTCTATAGCCTCGCCGACAAGCATGGTGGTGTCACCTGGGTCTTTTATCTTCACCCTTTTTAGCATCTGCTTGACTATAACCTCGATATGCTTGTCGTTAATCTTCACACCCTGAAGTCTGTAGACTTCCTGAATTTCGTTAACCATGTAGTTGGCGAGTTCTTTTTCTCCCATGATATTCAGAATGTCATGGGGATTAACCGCACCGTCGACAAGCTGGTCACCGGAAGAGACGAATTCCCCTTCCCTGACCAAGATATGTTTTCCCCTGGGAACAGTATATTCTTTAGGCTCTCCCATCTCTGGAGTTACCACAACCCTCTTCTTCCCCTTTAGATCTTTTCCGTAAGATATAAGTCCGTCGATTTCGCTTACAACGGCCGGATCTTTGGGCACTCTGGCTTCAAAAAGCTCGGCAACTCTGGGAAGACCTCCGGTAATGTCTTTTGTCTTCGAGGTCGCTCTCGGAATCTTGGCAAGCACATCCCCCGCCTCTATGCTATCTTTGTCGCCGACTTCTATTATAGCGCCTACAGGAAGCGAGTAAGGCACCTTCTTATCTTTCGGCAAGGAATCGATTTCCAGAGATTCCAAATCCTCTGTTCTCACCTCGACATCCAGAGTGGGATGCATTTCCAGATCCTTGGTCTCAACCACCACCCTCATGAGAACACCCGTGACTTCATCGACCTGTTCCTTGTACGTAACTCCGGCTTCAAGGTCCCTGAACTTTACAGCACCCGGAACTTCTGAAATTATTGGGGTCGTGTAAGGGTCCCATTCAGCGAGTATTTTTCCTTTCTTTACTTTGTCCCCTTCCTTCACGTTAAGTCTGGCCCCGAGCACAACGGGATATTTTTCCCTTTCATATCCCTTGCTGTCCTCAATTGAAAGGACGCCGCTTCTGCTGATAACAACCAATTTGTTACCACGTCCCTTGACGGCTTTTATGTTCTTAAATCTGACTATCCCCTCGTGCTGATTCTCAAGGGTGCTCTCGGCTGCTCTCTGGCTCGCGGCACCACCTATATGAAACGTTCTCATGGTAAGCTGAGTTCCGGGTTCCCCGATTGACTGGGCCGCGACAATACCTATGGCTTCGCCCATGTTCACAAGCTTTCCAGTGGAAAGGTTCCTTCCATAGCAGAGTCTGCAGACACCGCTTCTGGTTTCACAGGTAAGAACGGAACGGATACTCACCTCGCTTATGCCCGCTTCGTCCATCTTAGCAACCGCGGTCTCATCAACTTCCTCGTTTGCGTGAACAATCACCTCTCCAGTCTGGGGATCTTCTATATCTTCAAGCACCACCCTTCCAAGCACCCTCTCCCCTACTTTTTCAATTATTTCTCCACCTTCCACCAGATCACTGACTTTAATTCCCTCTATGGTGGCGCAGTCAAGTTCGGTAATCATTACGTCCTGAGCGGCATCAATCAGCCTTCGCGTCAGGTAACCGGCATTTGCTGTTTTTAGTGCCGTATCCGCAAGCCCCTTCCTCGCACCATGGGTAGAAATAAAATACTGGAGCACCGATAACCCCTCACGGAAATTGGATGTGATAGGAGTTTCTATTATTTCTCCCGAAGGCTTCGCCATAAGCCCCCTCATACCCGCAAGCTGCCTTACCTGCGTCTGGCTCCCTCTCGCCCCAGAATCAATCATCATATATATTGGGTTCGAACTCGGTCCCGCAACTGTAGTGTTTTTGCCCGTCTGGACTTCCTCTGAAGAAATCTTTCTCATCATTGCCTGAGCGACTTCATCGCTTGTTTTTGCCCAGATATCTATTACCTTGTTGTACCTCTCTCCGTCGGTTATAAGCCCTTGGGAATACTGGTTCTGCACTTTCATAACTTCCTCTTGGGCATTTTCCAACAGATCCTTCTTTGATTCAGGAATAATCATGTCCGTGATCGAAATAGAAGCTCCGGACTTCGTCGAATACTTGAATCCTAGAGTCCTCAGGCTGTCAGCCAGCAAAACCGTGCTTTTGCCGCCGGTTTTCCTGAAACACTCATCCACAAGAGCTTCTATAGCCCTTTTAGTCATTGGCTTGTTGATAAGTTCAAAGGAAACACCGTCGGGAATAACCTCGTACATCAACACTCTTCCGACTGTCGTCAGATAGCTCTTCCCGTCAATCCTCACTGTTACGCTATCATGCAAACCGATCTTCCCCAGTTCATACGCAAAAACCACCTCACGCACTGAAAAAACACGGCCCGGCTCGGAACTTTTATCCGAAGCCGTATCCCTTGTGAGGTAGTAAAGCCCCAGAACTATATCCTGAGTGGGAAGTATTATCGGCTTTCCGTGCGCGGGAGAAAGAATATTGTTCGTCGACATAACAAGCGAGCGGCATTCGGTCTGGGCCTCAATTGAGAGTGGAACATGAACCGCCATCTGGTCGCCGTCAAAATCCGCGTTGTAGGCAGGGCATACAAGAGGATGAAGCTGAATGGCTTTATCTTCAATAAGCACCGGTTCGAAAGCCTGTATGCTAAGACGATGAAGAGTCGGGGCTCTGTTAAGAAGCACCGGATGCTCTTTTATCACTTCGTCAAGAGCGTCCCACACCACCGGAGCTTCGCTGTCAAGCAGCTTCTTCGCTATCTTTATCGTTGCCGCCTCACCCCATCTTTCAAGCTTCTGGTAAATAAAGGGCCTGAAAAGTTCAAGTGCCATCTGCTTGGGGATTCCGCATTGGTGAAGACGCAGATCGGGACCTACGGTAATCACCGACCGACCTGAGTAATCAACTCTTTTCCCCAGAAGGTTTTGTCTGAATCTGCCTTGTTTACCTTTTATTATGTCACTCAGACTCTTAAGTGGTCTGTGGTTGTGACCCAAAACCGGTCTTCCCCTTCTCCCGTTCTCCAAAAGTGCGTCGACAGACTCCTGCAGCATCCTCTTTTCATTCCTGACTATTATGTCCGGAGCACCGAGCTCAAGGAGTTTTCTCAGCCTGTTGTTTCTGTTAATCACTCTTCTGTAGAGATCGTTAAGATCAGAAGCGGCAAACCGCCCTCCATCAAGAGGAACAAGGGGTCTGAGATCAGGTGGCAGAACAGGAATAGTGGTCAGGATCATCCATTCCGGACGATTTTTGGACTTGCGAAACGCTTCACATATTCTCAGTCTTTTTGCAATACGGGCTTTTTTGATTGGAGACTTGGTCTCTTTCATACTCGTCCTGAGTTCCTGAGAAAGCTCGTTTAAATCTATGGTTTTCAGCATTTCTCGTACCGACTCGGCCCCCATGCCGACGACAAATTCGGAACCGAAGCGCTCGCGCTCGGCTCTGTACTCATCTTCGGTTATTACCTGGGCAAACTTGAGGTCGGAAATTCCCGGATCCATAACTATGTAAGCCTCGAAATAAAGCACTCTCTCCAAGTCTTTCAAAGTCATGTCAAGGAGCATTCCTATTCTGCTGGGAATGCTGCGAAGAAGCCATATGTGTGCAACGGGAGAAGCGAGTTCTATATGACCCATTCTCTCCCTTCTTACTTTAGAGGAAATTACTTCCACGCCGCATTTCTCACAAGTTACTCCTCTGTGCTTAAGTCTTTTGTATTTTCCGCAGGTGCATTCGTAATCTTTCACGGGCCCGAATATTTTGGCACAGAAAAGACCGTTTCTCTCGGGTTTGAATGTCCTGTAGTTTATAGTTTCAGGTTTTTTTATTTCTCCGTTTGACCATGACCTGATTTTTTCCGGAGAAGCTATGGAAATTTTTATGGTCGAGTAATCAGAAGGGTTTTTCGGCTTTTCAAAAAGCGTGTCTATATCCATGGTATGATTCCCTCCAAATTAATATTTCGGAAGCGGTTCAATTTCCACTTCCTCTTCAATAAGATCCACATCAAGTCCCAACGCCTGCAGTTCCTTGCGCAACACTTTGAAAGATTCAGGGAGACCTGGTTCAAAATTCATATCACCTCTTACGATCGAGTCGAATATTCTCGTCCGTCCCGCTACGTCGTCTGATTTTATGGTGACAAATTCCTGAAGGGTGTAGGCGGCCCCGTAGGCTTCAAGCGCCCAGACCTCCATTTCTCCAAGTCTCTGTCCACCGAAGTGGGCCTTCCCGCCAAGGGGCTGCTGCGTTACTAGGGAATAAGGCCCGATTGCCCTCGCATGAATTTTCTCTTCAACAAGGTGATGGAGCTTTAACATGTACATTATCCCAACGCACACTTTCTGATCAAAAGGTTCACCGGTCTGACCATCAAAAAGAATAGTCTTTCCATCTTCGTCGATGCCGGCAAGCTCCTGGATACGCGCAATTTCAGTCTCGTGGGCACCGTCAAAGACCGGGGATTTTACCGGCACTCCGTCTTCAAGCTCTCTTACCAACTTTACAAGACCCTCTCTGTCCAGCGACTCTACAAGCTCCCGTGTCTGCGAAGAATCCGAGTATATTTCCAGAAGCTTCTTTCTTAGGGCTTCGTCGCTAAATTCCTGTTCGATATACTCATTAAGCTGCCTTCCCAGTTCTCTGCCGCCCCACCCCAGATGGGTCTCCAGTATCTGGCCAACGTTCATCCTTGAAGGCACGCCGAGCGGGTTAAGAACCATGTCAACCGGCCTCCCGTCGGAGAGATAAGGCATATCTTCCTGCGGAAGTATTTTCGATACGACACCCTTGTTGCCATGCCGTCCCGCCATTTTGTCACCAACCTGAAGCTTCCTTTTAACCGCAATGCGGACCTTAACCACTCTCAGAACCCCGGGAGGCAACTCATCGGGCTTTTTCAATTTTTCTATGCGCTGCTCATAAGTAGCGGTCACGTAATCAATGCGTTTGAGAACTCTGCCAATTATTCCAGTCAGTTCTTCACCCGCTTCGGGAAGGTTCTTTATCCTAACATCAACAAGCTTTTCTAAGGGAATAGCATCAAGAATCTCTTCAGTAATTTCCTGTCCGCTTTTAAGAATGGTTTTTCTGTTAACCGTTATTTTGGAAAGCGAAGTTTTGCCGAGAACAATATGCTTTACTCTGTCAACCGCATCCCGCCTGAGAATACTTACCTCGTTCTCTTTCTCTTCCATCAATTTTGAGATTTCTTGGTTCTCAATGTCTTTACTTCTCTCGTCCTTATCCACGGAGCGGGACACAAGAGTTTCAACATCTATCACGGTACCGTATACCCCGGAAGAAACCTTGAGGGAGGAATCCTTGACATCCCCGGCCTTATCTCCGAAGATCGCCCTTAAGAGCCTCTCTTCCGGAGAAAGCTGAGTTTCGGCTTTTGGAGAAATTTTTCCAACCAGTATGTCTCCAGGCTCAACCTCGGCACCTATCATTATTATTCCGCTTTCATCCAGATACCTAAGGGACTCTTCGGACACATTAGGTATATCTCTGGTTATATCTTCTCTTCCGAGTTTCGTCTCCCTTGCCGTACACTCAAACTCCTCAATATGAATTGAGGTGAATGCATCGTCCTTTACAACCCTCTCGGATATCAAGATTGCGTCTTCAAAGTTGTATCCTCCCCATGGCATAAAGGCGACAACCATATTCTGTCCGAGCGCCAGTTCGCCACGGTCCGTCGAACACCCATCCGCTATTACCTGTCCTTTCCTCACCCGCTGCCCTTGGCAAACTATAGGCGTCTGATTCCAGCAGGAACTCTGGTTTGAGCGGTGGAACTTTATCAAGTTGTAGATATCCACCCCACCTTCGCGACTTCTTTCCGTGGATTTAACCACAATCCTAACCGCATCTACGGACTCCACTACGCCATCTCTGCGTGCGACGACCGTAACCCCGGAGTCCTTGGCCACCTTGCTTTCAAAACCTGTCCCCACAAGCGGCGAGGCACTCTTTATGAGTGGCACGGCCTGGCGCTGCATATTAGAACCCATAAGGGCCCTGTTCGCGTCATCATGCTCAAGAAAGGGAATAAGAGAAGCCGAAACCGAAACAAGCTGCGAAGGGGACACGTCCATAAACTCAACCTCCTCCCTCTCAACCATCATAAATTCGCCATTTCCCCTGGCGGAGACAAAAGGTAGTTTGAAAGACCCGTCCTCTTCAAGGGGGGCGTTTGCCTGAGCTACAATGTAATCCTCTTCCATAAGCGCATTCATATAAATTATTTCGTCCGTAACACGCCCGTCCTTCACTTTCCTGTAAGGAGTCCGGATAAATCCGGATTCATCTATCTTCGCATAAGTGCTCAAGCTGGATATAAGTCCGATATTAGGACCTTCCGGAGTTTCTATAGGACATATTCTCCCATAATGGGAAGAGTGAACATCTCTTACCTCGAACCCCGCCCTCTCTCTGGTAAGACCGCCCGGACCAAGTGCGCTCAGCCTTCTTTTATGAGTTATTTCCGACAGAGGGTTGGTCTGATCCATGAACTGGGAAAGCTGACCCGTGGTGAAAAACTCCTTGAGAACCGATGTAACGGTTTTCGGAACCAGTACTTCATTAGGCATGAGGTTTTCTATGGTCTGGTATCCCATTTTTTCCTTCACAAACCGTGCAAGCCTCTCAAGGCCGTGATAAAAACGGTCCTCTATAAGTTCCCCAACGGTTCTTACCCTTCGGTTGCCGAGATGGTCTATGTCGTCGGTAGATCCCCTGCCACCTTTCAAATCAAGCAGGTATTTCACGGTCAGAAGGATATCTTCTCTGTCCAAAGTAAGATGATCATCGCTCACGCCCTTCCTCTTGAGCTTATAGTTGATTTTGATCCGACCCACTTTCGAGAGTCTGTATGCATCCTGGGTGAAGAACATGTTTTCAAAGAAAGTCCGCGCGACTTCATCGGAAGGAGGGTCCGTCGGCCTGAATTTCTTGTATATCTCCGTTATGGCTTCCTCACATGAATCCACCTTATCGGAAAGAAGTGTGGTCCGAAGAGAACTCACGAACAGGGTCTTGTCTATGTAGTAGACTCTGAGGGTTTTTTTACCGACTCTGCGGAGTTCGTCGAGTTTCTCTTCCGTTATTTCCTCATTGAAATCTAGTATTACTTCCCCAGTTTCGGGGTCGGAGACCACTTCGGCCGAGGGTTTTTCCATTATCTCTTCATCTGAAACAGGTATGGAACTCATGCCAACTTCTTCGAATCTTGAAAGAAGATTTTTCAGCCTTCTTCCCTTTCTACCTATAAGGTCACCTGTTTCCGGATGGTTTATATCCACAGTCACTTTCTGATAGGAAATTATTTCGGTGGTCTTTTCTTTCTTAAAACCCTCCGCTCCCACCTCGAAAACTTCCGCGGTTACTTCTTTTCGAAGTTCTTCCGGTTCTATATGGAAAGTCTCCACGGGATAGAAAAAATCCATTATCTGCTGCTCATCATAACCCATGGCCTTGAGAAGAACGGTGACGTGGAATTTTTTCTTTCTGTCTATGCGCACATGGAGCATGTCTTTCAGATCATATTCAAAATCAAGCCAGCGACCGTTTTGAGGAACGATTCTCGCTATAAAAGATCCTTCCTTTCCGGACAGCTGGTTCTTGCTTTTGTCCCGATCAAAAAACACTCCGGGAGATCTGTGGAGCTGGTTTACGATTACTCTTTCGGTTCCGTTTACTATAAAAGAACCGCTGGGGGTCATAAGCTGTACTTCCCCAAAGTATATCTCTTGCTCTTTAATGTCGCGGAACTGTCTCTCGGTATCTTTCTGTCCTTTTTCACCTTCAGGAATGTCCCAAATTATAAGACGGAAAGTTACATAAAGAGGAGCAGTGTAGGTATAGCCCTTAAGCCTGCATTCGGCGAAATCATACTTGGGTTCGTCCAGCCTGTAGCTGAGATATTCCAAAGAAGCCTTGCCATTATAATCCTCAAGAGGAAAAACAGCCTTGAAGGCTCCATGAAGGCCGGTGTCCGAACGCTCATCTGGAGGAACATCGGCCTGCAGAAAATCTTCGTACGATTTTATCTGTACATCAAGCAGGTGGGGGATATCCAGAACCTGGGGGATCTTCGAAAAATCTTTCCTTAATTCCTGAGACTCTATATTCTCTATGGTCAACGCGCACCCCCTCGTTTTTTAATTTAAGTGAAAATAACCGAAGAAAATTATGGTCAGTTAACTTCAACGGTTGCCCCGGCGTCTTCAAGCTTTTTCTTGATGTCTGCAGCCTCATCCTTGCTAACTCCCTCTTTTACAGGTTTGGGAGCTCCTTCAACAAGCTCCTTGGATTCCTTGAGTCCAAGACCCGCAATTTCCCTTACTGCTTTTATGACCTGTATTTTCTTGTCTCCGAAAGAACTGAGAATTACACTAAACTCAGTTTTCTCTTCGGCCGCAGGAGCGGCTTCGGCACCGGCAGCAGTGGCAACAGCGACTTGTGGCGCAGCGGCCTGAACACCGAACTTTTCCTTTATTTCCTCTATCAGTTCGGAGATCTCAAGCATGCTAGCTTGTTCAAGATAGGTGACAACGTCTGTTCTACTAATATCGGGCATTTTATTCCTCCTTGATAAAACAGTTCTACAGCTTTTTATTTAGTTTTCTTTTCTTTTAAACCTTCTAACACATTGACAATATTTGAGCGTGCCTGCTCCAAGACTCCCACAAGGTTGCCCATCGGAGCACTAAGCAGGCCTACAAACTCGGAGATAAGCTCCTGTCTTGACGGAAGCTTTGCTATCTGCTCTATTCTGGATACATCTACTACTTCTCCTTCGAATATACCGCCCTTTATCTTGATTTCCGGGAAATCTTCGCCGTAATCAACAAAAACCTTCGCTGCCGCGGAAGACTCTCCGTCACAGATAGCAATCGCTGTGGGACCCGAAAAAAGATCTTTCATTTTTTCTATGTCCGTTCCTAGTGAAGCTTTCTCCAGAAGGGTGTTCTTTACAACCCTGAACTCCGTATTGGTCTGCCTGAGTTTTTTCCTCAGGACATCCATCTCCTTCACCTTAAGTCCTTGGTATTCAACAACAAACACCGAGGAAACGGAATGGAATCTGGATGCCAAGTCGTCAATTACTTTCTGCTTTTCGGCTTTACTGAGCATAGTCTCTCTCTTCTCGTATCTAGTTTCGCGTTACGCTTACGCCGCAATTCCCATACTTTTAAGTTCATTCCTAATATCCGGCACACTAACTCCGATACCGGGACCCATGGTCGCCGACACCGAAACTCTCTTCAGAAAAATACCCTTAGAAGCAACAGGTTTCTCTTTGATCAGAAAACCCATAAAGGCGAGGAAGTTTTCTTTCAGGTTCTCTTTTCCGAAAGAGACTTTTCCAACAGGAGCGTGTATAACCCCGCTTTTGTCATTTCTGATTTCAACACGACCGGCCTTTGATTCCTTGACCATGTTAGCGACGTCCGAAGTTACAGTACCTACCTTAGGACTCGGCATCAGTCCTCTTGGCCCCAGCACTTTTCCCAGTCTTCCAACCTTTGACATCACGTCAGGAGTGGCTATAGCCACGTCAAAATCAAGCCAGTTCTCCTTAGAAATTTTTTCCACGATATCGTCAAGACCCACATAATCGGCCCCGGCATCTTTTGCCTCGACTGCCTTATCATCCGTTGCAAACACGAGGACCGTCATTTTTTTCCCAAGACCGTGAGGCAACACGAGTGCGGAACGAATCTGCTGGTTCGCATGTCTGGGGTCTATGCCAAGATTTACGGCTATATCCACCGTTTCGTCAAATTTCGCATAGTGGGCCTGAGCCACAAGCTCCATGGCCTCATCAACCGTATACTCTTTGCGGGAATCTACTTTGGTGCTTACGTCAATATATTTTTTTCCTCTGGTGGTCATGAAGTCTCTCCAAACTCTATCCTTCTATATCAATTCCCATGCTTCTCGCGGTACCACGCACAACCATCAAAGCCGCATCAATTTCATCAGTATTGAGATCCTCGAGCTTTCTTTGCGCTATCTCCCTTGCCTGTTCCTCCGTAATCTTGCCGGCTTTGGTCCTCGGAGTGGATCCTGAACCTTTTTCAAGGCCCGCAGCTTTTTTCAGCAGGTAAGAAGTAGGGGGAGTTTTTATCTGAAGATCAAAAGACCTGTCCGCGTAAACGGTCACCGTAACTGGAAGAAGCCCTTCGGAAGAAGACGTCTGGGCATTAAAGGCTTTGCAGAATTCCATTATGTTCACGCCTCTTTGTCCGAGCGCGGGACCTACCGGAGGCGAAGGGGATGCCTTTCCCGCCTCAATCAGCAACTTTATGTAACCGCTTATTTTCTTCATCTAGATTTTCTCCACCTGATTAAAATCGAGCTCTATGGGTGTGGTCCTGCCAAAAATGCTGACCAGTACCTGCACCCTGGCTTTTTCGGGTTTTACATCTTCTATAATTCCGGAAAAATTAGCAAAAGGACCTTCTATAACTCTTATGGGTTCTCCTTTTTCAAAAGCGACGCTCGGCTTGGGCTTGAGCGTGCCCTCTTTTGCCCTTGTTTTTATCTCGTTAACTTTTTCTTCGTCAACTTCGGGGATGGAATCAATATTTATCTTTCCATCAACCGGGCGACCTCCCACGAAACTTATCACTTTCGGTATCTCCCGTACGAAATCCAGGGTTTCCTTGTTAAGTTCCATTTTAAGCATTATATATCCGGGAAAGAATTTCCTAATAGATGTTCTCTTCCTCCCGCCTTTCTGTGTTTCAACTACTGTCTCAGTAGGAATAAAAACCTCGTCAATGGCAAGGTTTTCATTGTTCATGCTCTCCATCCCGTTTTCTATCTGGGTTTTAACCCGTTCCTCAAAACCGGTATTTACATGCACTATATACCACTTGCTCGGCATTCGAAAACTGCTCCCGATTCGCTCTTTAACTCAGTATAAGACCAAACAGAAAAGAGAACACGTAATCGGCCAGCATAAAAAAGAGTGCAAAAAACGCGGTAATAATAACAACCACTAAGGTTGATTTAACCGTATCTTTACGCTCGGGCCAGGTTATTCTTTTCAGTTCTGTAGCAACACCGCTGAGATACCTGGTCGTATCAACTTTGATCCTGTCAAATTTTTCCATGACTTGGTTTTCCTGCAGGGCAGGAGGGTCTCGAACCCCCAACCTGCGGTTTTGGAGACCGCTGCTCTACCAATTGAGCTACTGCCCTGTAGAGTCTATTACTCATCACTCAATGATTTCTGTTACTACGCCTGCCCCAACTGTTCTTCCACCCTCTCTTATCGCAAAACGCAACTGCTCCTCCATCGCCACCGGTGCTATCAACTCCACTTCCATGCCCACATTGTCCCCAGGCATCACCATCTCCACCCCCTCTGGCAATATCACTGCCCCCGTCACGTCCGTTGTCCTTAAATAAAACTGCGGCCTGTACCCAGGGAAAAACGGCGTGTGCCTTCCTCCCTCCTCTTTCTTTAACACATACACCTCCGCCTTGAACTTCCTGTGAGGCTTTATGCTCCCCGGAGCACTCAACACCTGCCCCCTCTCCACTTCTTCCTTCCCCGTCCCCCTGAGCAGCACTCCCACGTTGTCCCCTGCCTGCGCATCGTCAAGTATCTTGCGGAACATCTCCAAACTCGTAGCCACTGTCTTCGTCGTCTCTTTAAACCCTACTATCTCTATCTCGTTCCCCGCTACTATCCTCCCCCTCTCCACTCTCCCAGTTACCACCGTGCCCCTTCCAGATATCGTGAACACATCCTCTATCGCCATCAAAAACGGCTTGTCCATGTCCCTCTCGGGCTCCGGTACATAACTGTCTATCTGGTTCATTAACTCCACTACCTGCTCTGCCGCACCCTCATCCCCCTCTATCGCCTTAAGAGCGCTTACCTTAACCACCGGTATGTCATCCCCAGGAAACCCGTACTCGCTCAGAAGCTCCCTTATCTCTAACTCCACAAGCTCAAGCAGCTCCTCGTCATCAAGCATGTCCACCTTGTTAAGCGCCACCACTATGTACGGCACTCCCACCTGCCTTGCAAGCAGTATGTGCTCCCTTGTCTGTGGCATCGGCCCGTCAGGTGCACTCACCACCAACACAGCGCCGTCCATCTGCGCAGCCCCCGTTATCATGTTCTTCACGTAGTCAGCGTGCCCGGGACAGTCAACGTGCGCGTAGTGCCTGATGTCTGTTTCATACTCAACGTGCGCTATGTTTATCGTTATCCCCCTCTCCCTCTCTTCCGGCGCCTTGTCTATGTTGTCAAACTCCACGTACTCCGCCTGCCCTCGCTTTGACAGTATGCTCGTTATCGCCGCCGTTAAAGTAGTCTTGCCATGATCCACATGGCCTATCGTACCTATGTTTAAATGCGGCTTCCCCCTCTCAAACTTCGCCTTAGACATCTCTCGTTGACCTCCGACTTTTTCTAATATTTTTCAAACCGCTAAGCATCAAGCCCACGAGCGGACTTGAACCGCCGACCTCGTCCTTACCAAGGACGTGCTCTACCGACTGAGCTACGTGGGCGTCCCTAAAAACGAGCGGGAGACGGGGCTCGAACCCGCGACCCTCAGCTTGGAAGGCTGATGCTCTAGCCAACTGAGCTACTCCCGCACGAAATTTCTGGGGAGGGCAGGATTCGAACCTACGTAGGCTTTCGCCGGCAGATTTACAGTCTGCTGCTTTTGTCCACTCAGCCACCTCCCCGGTATATTCATCGAACAGAGAGCTGGCGAAGGGATTCGAACCCCCGACCGGCTGATTACAAATCAGCTGCTCTACCCCTGAGCTACGCCAGCTTTTTATTTTTATGAATTCTGGATTCACTTGCCTGACCAACTTGGAATTGGGTAAAACAACCCCTTTTACAGTAAACAATGTATAATATTGCTATAAACGGAAATGTCAATAATCAACAAGTGAAAAGATAATTAAAAAGTAACGGGAATCCCCGGGCTGAAAAACCCGACCGGAAATCATACCAGGTAAGCGGAAATTTCCGCCTCCGCCACTTTTTTCCCGTCCACGGAAGCTTTTGCGGAAAAGAATATTATTCTAGATCTTCTTCTAACGAGTTCCACCTCGAGAACCACCTTGTCACCCGGAACCACCGGCGCTCTGAACCGGCAACGATCAAGGCTCATAAGATAGGCGTTTTCGAAACCTTCTTTTTTCAGTTCATCCCTAAAAGAATAGTTGAAGAGCACTCCTCCGGCCTGGGCCAGCGCTTCGGTAACTATCACTCCTGGAACTATAGGGTTGCCGGGGAAGTGTCCTCTGAAGAAGAATTCTTCGGGAGAAAAGAGCTTCTCGGCGGCAATCTTTCTGCCCTTTTCAATTTCCAGCACAGAGTCAACGAACAGAAAAGGCTCTCTGTGAGGAATAAGCTCCTTTATTTCATCTACACCCAACTTCATTATCTGGAAGCGTCGTAAACCGATATGACTTTGTTGGTTATATCTGTAGCTGAGCTGCCGTAGAGAATGCCCGCCTCGGTTTTTTCGACGATAAGGCCGAATTTTTCCTGCTGGCCTATTTTGTTAACTATGGCTTCTATATCCTTAAGGACATTCTGGGTCAACTCGAGATCCTTCCTCTGAAGTTCAATCCTTATGTCCTCTCTTGTCCTATCCAGATCCTTCTGCTTTTTCTCTATGGTCTCGGCAAGGTTTCTTCTTTTACTTTCGCTCATCACCGCTCCGTTTTGTATGACGTCCTGTCTCATGTCTTCAAGAGCTTTCCTTTTCTGCTCTATTACGGCCCTCTTGGCTTCAACCTCTTTCTGGAAAGAAGTATTGGCGGCCTTTCCGGCCTTTGAATCCCTGATAACCTGCTTGATGTCTATGTAAGCTATTTTCTGCTGAGCATAAGCAGAAAACGTGAATAACATGAAAAACCCAGCGGCAAGCAACAAACATTTTCTCATTTAACCTAATGCCTCCTTAAGAAATAAATTGCCTGATCAGAACAAATTTCCAATGGTAAACTGTACTTCATACTTTTCTTCATCTCGAAGCCTTTCGCCTATCGGGAACCCGATATCAAGCTTCATTGGTCCCAGGGGAGATATCCACCTGATACCAAAACCGGCATCCTTTCTAAGATTCGAAGGATTAAGGCTGAACTCATCTTGGTCAAAAGCATTACCTATATCAAAGAAAGCTACGGCCTTAAGCCCGACAGTTTTGCTTAACGGAACAACAAAGTCAAGTGATGCCAGAACCTGCTGAACGCCACCAATTATTACATAGCCCCCCGTGTCCGTAGGCCTCCTGGGACCCACCCTTCTGTAACGGAAGCCTCTGAGTGTGTTCGGACCGCCTAGAAAGAACCTCTCCTCCACGACGAGATCATCGCCGGCATCTATGAGATGCAGGAGCCCATAATTCGCCTTTGCGGCGAAATATGTACCTTTCCAGAACGGAATCCAAGATTTGGCCGTGGCATTGTACTTTATAAAATCGGTGTTGCCCGCAAAAAGTCCGGCATACTCAACCGCCGTACTCAGAAGAAAACCCTTCGTGGGATCGAGATAATTGTTTCTTGTATCCCAAGATAGCCCTACCCCGGTCGAAACTATAGTTCTCTCCGTTTCGGACAGGACGAACAGTGCATCTCCCCGGACATTGTGCACGTCCTGTTGCGAGAATTCCTGGAAGACCCGGACTTGGAAATTTCTCTTTATCCTTCTTCCCACCCCCAGAGAAATACCCTTGGCCGCCCTCTCAAAATCCCTGTAATCCCTGTCATGAGCATACAAGCTGATATCCAGGAGCCAGTTGGTACCAAAGAAATACGGATCCCGGTAGTTAAGACTCAATGCCTTGGTTACGCCTCCGACCTGGGCATCCAGAGAAAGTGTCTTGCCGTATCCGAAAAGGTTGGATTCCTGTATCTGTCCGGAGAAAAGAAAATTCTCAACGGAACTCACCCCGCCGCCGAAGCTGAAAAATCCGGTAGGACGTTCTTCAACCTTCACGTCGACATCCATAAGATCATCCGTTCCCTCAACCCTGTGAGTCAGCACCTCAACGTTATCCTCAAAGTAACCTAGACGAGCGGTCTCGTAGCGGGCGGCCCTCAGCTTGGAAACGCTGTAGAGGCTTTGTTCTTGAAGTGAAAGTTCCCTTCTTATAACATTGTCTCTAGTCCTGGTGTTGTCCAGAATATTTATGTTTCTTATGTACACTTCCTCGCCTTTCTCAATCGAGTAATCGATGCTGACAAGGTTGTTGCCCTTATCAAGCCGCACATCAGGGGTTGCGTTAGCAAAAGCATATCCCTTGTCCCCGTAGAAATCGGTTATTTTCCCGATGTCGGACTGAAGAACGAAACTGCTGAAAACAGAGTCTGGCAAGAGTTCGAGCTTCGGGCGGATCTCATCCTGATCTCCGGCCAGTTCCCCGGAGAAAGTTATCGTGGACACCTTGTACTGAAGCCCTTCTTCTATTGAGAAACTCACCACATAGCCGTCTTTTTCCTCATCGTAGCGAATTCCAGGTTCAGAAACCCTTACGTCAAGATATCCGTTATCAATGTAAGTAGCTTTTATCCTGTCGGAATCCCTCTCTATCTCTTCAATTTTGAAAAGCCCCCTCTTCGTTATAAAAGAGAGAATATATTTGGGCTTTGAATACATGTTTTTTCTGATCTTCTTAGTCTCGATTTCGCTGTTTCCGGCAAGCTCGACTTCTTTTATGTACTTTCTTTCTCCCTCGTCAATCCGGTAAACGACATCAACGACTCCATCTCCCCTCGGTTCGATCTCATATTCGACCTCAGTTCCAACCAAACCCTTCTCGGAAGCAAGGGCAAGTATTATCTCCCTGCCTTCCGTTATCTTCCTCAGGCTTACGATGCGTCCTTCTCTAAATGCCACAGCTTCCTTTATGTCATCTTCCTTTAGCTTGTCGTTTCCGGAAAGCTTAAGGTCCGCGAGTACCGGGTTCTCCTCAACGACAAACTCAACCCTGAGACCATCTTCAACTGGCTTAACGTCAACAAGGACCTGCTGGAAGAAATCAAGCTTGAATATTCTCTTCAGATCCTCTTTTACGATCTGCGGGGAATATTCATCGCCCTGCTTGGTCTCTATATTGAGATCTATAAGGGAGGTTTCGGTTCTGCGGTTGCCTGAAATTACCACCTCGGCAACTGTGCCCTTGAAGGACTGATACTTTTCAAGTTCTTCTTCGGCAGGGAGGTTCTGCGCCATGGAACCCGCAGTTGGAAACGTCGCCATGAAAAGAAAGACAGCCAAGAAAAATACAAGACTTTTAGTTCGCATCGGCAACCATCCCGTCCGATATTTTAACAGTTTTTTTCATTCTCTTCGCAAATTCGTCGTTATGCGTAACCATTACAACCGTAACCCCGTAATCCTCGTTAAGCCTGCAGAACAGATCAAGAACCGAGAATCCCGTTTTTTTGTCAAGATTCCCCGTGGGCTCGTCGGCAAGTATCACCTTCGGCCCTCTGACAATCGATCTGGCGATCGCCACTCTCTGCTGCTCTCCCCCGGAAAGCTCTCCCGGAAGATGGTTGAGACGCTCGGAAAGTCCCACCTTCTCAAGCACATCGCAAGCCTTTTGTCTCGCCACAGCAAGGCTCTGTCTTGCTATAAGACACGGCATCATGACGTTTTCAAGCGCCGTGAATTCCATAAGAAGGTAATGAAATTGAAAAATAAATCCAATTTCCGAGTTTCTGAAAACCGAGAGCTCTTCTTCATCTTGGCTGAAAAGATCCTTCCCCCTGTAGAAAACCGAACCTTCTGTCGGGGGCTCAAGAGTGCCAAGTATGTGAAGAAGGGTGCTTTTCCCCGAACCCGACACTCCCACGACTCCGAGGGTTTCTCCGGCAGAAATATCTATATTCACTCCGCCGAGAGCGCACACGCTGCTGCCCAATTTATTGAAAACCTTTCCAAGCCCCCTGACCTTGTACAGCATTTCACTCATATCTCAATGACTCCACGGGGTTTTCTCTCGAAGCCCTGTAAGACGGGTACAGAGTCGCAAGAAAACATATAAGCAGGCTTGATGCCGCTACAACGAGAAAATAAACCGGCTCTATCCTAACAGGGAATTCGGAAATAGGGTAGACGTTGTCATCAAACGGAATCGCTTCCTTTATAAAATTGCTGGTCTCAAGGAAGCGGCAGATCAGGTATCCAAAGAGCGTGCCGAGAAGTGTTCCGACGGTTCCTATTATCATTCCGTCGTAGACAAATATCCTTCTGATGCCGCTTTTGCGAGCTCCCATGGATATGAGCACGGCTATGTCCCTTTTTTTCTCCATAACGAGCATCGTAAGCGTGCTGACTATATTCAAGGCGGCAACAAGAACTATAAACCCAAGGAATATTCCTATCGCCATTCTCTCAAGCCGAAGCGCCCTGAAAAGGCTTCTGTTCGAGTCCTCCCAGTTCTTCGCGTAGAAAGGAAAGCCGAGAGTTTCAGCTATCTTATTCCCCGTTTCGCGCGCCTGGTATATGTCATCCACCCTGACTTCTATGCCTGTTATCTTGCTTCGGGTTTCAAAGAAATTCATGGCATCCCCAAGCGACACGTAGGCGGTAGACGAATCGTATTCAATCATGCCGTAATCAAAAACTCCTATTACACCGAATTTTCTTATCTTGGCAGTCGGGCCGAAAGGACCGATCTTTCCGTAAGGAGAGACAAGATTGACGGTATCCCCGGTTGTCGCGCCAATCAGGTTGGAAAGCTCCCTGCCTATGATGATCGGAGGGTGCCCGGAAGCAGTCTTATGTAAAAGCCCCGAAACAATCCGGGCGCCTTCTTCAAAGAGGAGCTCACGGTCCTTGCCCGTCTCCGGCAAGCTGCCCTTCCCCACCGCTTCAGCCACGGCAGCGACCGAGGCTGAATTGTTCGGGTCTATCCCCCTTATCACGGAACCTGAGACAGCGTATTCAGTGACAAGCATGCCGTGATTGTAAATAAAGGGGCTTGTCGAGGTTACACCGGGAAAGTCCTCAAGCTTCTTCTCCACCTCCGCAAAATCCTCGAATTCTCCTTCGTAGCTCATTACGACTACGTGGGAACTCGCGCCTATTATCTTGTCCCTGAGTTCATCCTCAAACCCCTTCATGACCGAAAGCACCACGTCAAGCGAGGCTACTCCCAGAAAAACACCCAGAATGGAGATAAGACCGATCAGAGAGAGGAAACCACGCCCAGTTCCCGATTTCAGGTACCTAAGGGAGATTAACGATTCGTAACTCATGCTAAGGTCTGAGGTGAGGGAAGAAAATAACTTCTCTTATGGAAGAGGAATTGGTAAGCAGCATCACAAGACGGTCGATCCCTATACCGGCTCCGGCCGTCGGGGGCATTCCGTACTCAAGGGCCGACACGTAATCATTATCCATTTCGTGATATTCATCCTCGCCCTTTTTCTTCATCTCGACCTGGTCCGTGAACCGTTTTTTCTGATCAATCGGGTCGTTAAGTTCAGAAAAAGCGTTGGCTATCTCCCTTCCGTAGATGTAAAGCTCGAATCTGTCAACCACTTCAGGATCATCATCGTTTTTTCTGGCAAGCGGCGAGACATCAAGCGGGAAACCGTAAACAAAAGTCGGATTAAGGAGAGTATCCTCGAAAAGCGCCTCGAAAATCTCCGTGAGAGCCTTCCCCTTAATCCCGTTATGGTTTATTCCCATGGAATCCGCTTTTGCAAAAAGAAACTGGTCATCTTCAGTTATTTCGGAACCGAATTTCTCCCGCAGGGCCTCATAAATGTTAATTCTTTTCCAAGGTCTCTTGCAGTCTATCTTCTTATCTTCGTACTCAACCAGCATGTCTCCTACCGTATTTTCCACCACGTAGCAGACAAGCTCCTCTATGAGATTCATAAGGTCCTCGTAAGTCGCGTAAGCCTGATAGAACTCAATCATGGTGAATTCCGGGTTGTGCTTGGTGGACACTCCCTCATTTCTGAACGTTCTTCCAAGTTCATAAACTCTCTCAAGTCCCCCAACGACAAGTCGTTTCAGGTAAAGCTCAGGCGCTATTCTCAGATAAAGGTCCATATCAAGGGCGTTATGATGAGTAATAAAGGGTTTTGCGGTTGCGCCTCCGGCAATCGGGTGAAGCACCGGGGTCTCCACTTCAAGGAAATCTTTTTCGTCAAGAAATCTTCTTATCAGGTTTATCACCTTTGACCTTGTCTTGAAAATCTCCTTGGTTCTCTGGTTAGCAATCAGATCCAGGTAGCGCTGGCGGTATCTTATCTCCACATCCTGAAGACCGTGCCATTTTTCAGGAAGCGGCCTCAGGGCCTTTGTGAGGAAAAAAAGCTCCCGGACCCTCACCGTAAGCTCTCCGGTCCTGGTTTTAAAAAGCTCTCCGCGGACACCGGCAAAATCTCCCACGTCAAGTAGCTTGCGAAACAGCGTAAAGGTTTTCTCGTCAATGGAGTTTTTCTGTATAAATCCCTGAATCCGCCCCGTGCGGTCCGACAGATGAAAAAAAGCACTTTTTCCGAAGTCCCTCTTTGAAACGATTCTTCCGGCCAAGCTGAAGAGCCCTTCCATCTGTTCAAGTTCTTCAGGAGACTTCGAAGCATGCAGGGAGAGCAGTTCTCCGGCGGTATGCTCCGGCGTAAAACTGTTTGCATAAGGGTCAATGCCCATTGCCCTTAGCTCTTCTAGTTTTGATTTTCTTAGTTCAAACTGCTTGTCTTCCATTGCGTTGGAATCTCTTTTCCGTTGGCTATCGCAAGAATAAAACCTAGCCGCGACTGAAAACGACCTTTCCCGAAACTATAGTATTGCTCACCACTCCTTTGAGTTCCCACCCGGAAAACGGAGTGTTTCTACTCTTTGAGAAAAACTCCTCAGGGTTTACCGTGCAGCTCATACCGGGATCGAACACCACAAGATCGGCGATTGAGCCAAGAACAAGCGTCCCTCTTTCTATGCCTACTATTTCTGAAGGAGCAACAGTAAGCTTTTTTATCATCTCCTCAAGAGTAATGATTCCTTTTTCCACCAGTTCAAGCGAAAGTGAGAGAGCAGTCTCAAGACCAACTATGCCGAAAGGTGCTAAGTCAAATTCAACGTTTTTCTCATCCTGACTGTGAGGGGCATGATCCGTGGCTATCACATCAATTGTTCCATCGGCAATGCCTTCCAGTATAGCATCCACGTCTTCCTGGGTCCTAAGCGGCGGATTCATCTTGGCATCGGTGTTGTAACCATATACCAACTTGTCCGTAAGAGTGAAATGGTGAGGAGTCGCCTCCGCCGTAACCTTCGCGCCTCTTTTTTTCGCTTCCCGCACAAGCCTTACCGAACCCCTGGTAGAAACATGGCAGATGTGAAGAGGAGTGCCAGTGAGTTCGCAGAGAATTATGTCCCTGACTACCCCAACCTCCTCAGAAGCGGCGGGAATTCCCCGAAGGCCAAGTTCGGTTGAAACGAAACCCTCGTTCATAACGCCACCCGCGGAAAGCCCGGTGTCTTCGGCATGCGTGATAACCGGAATCCCAAAGGGCTTTACATACTCCATGGCTTTTCGCATAAGTCCCGAGTCCGTGACCGGCATCCCGTCATCGGAAATGCCCACGCACCCGGCTTCGCACATCTCGCCTATGTCGGCAAGTTCCTTTCCTTTCTCCCCCTTGGTTATCGCTCCTATGGGAAACACATTGACTATGCCTTCAGTTCTGGCTTTCAAGAGTATGTACTCTGTCACCGAGGCATTGTCGTTTATGGGATTTGTGTTGGGCATACACACTATGGAGGTAAAGCCACCCGCGGCGGCGGCAAGACAACCCGTCTTTATCGTCTCCTTGTGTTCGTAGCCCGGTTCTCTTAGATGTACGTGAATATCCACGAACCCGGGGGCCACGATCTGCCCGCTGGCGTCTATTACTGTGTCTGACTTGCGCGGGGTGTCTATACGCTCTGATATTTCCCTCACCCTGTCTCCCTGGACATATATGTCCGAGACCATGTCGAGAGACTGTGAAGGGTCAATAACGCGACCGTTCTTAATGAGCACTCCCATCTATAAGCTCTCTCCCAAGGCAACAAGATATATCATGGCCATTCTCACGGCAATTCCGTTTGCCACCTGCTCAAGTATAACGGCCCCCGGGTCATCAGCTATCTCCGAAGTAAGCTCAACCCCCCGATTAATCGGACCCGGATGCATCACTATCACGTCTCGTTTCGCAAGCCTGAGTTTCTCTCTGGTAAGTCCGTAAAGCCCCGAGTATTCCCTCAACGAAGGGAAGTATTCAAGGGTCTTCCGCTCGCTCTGAACCCTCAGCATTATCACCACATCCACATTCTCAAGAGCATGTTCAAGCGAATAAAAGATCTCCGCCCCCATATCTCTGAAATATTCGGGAACTATAGTTGCCGGCCCGACTATCCTCACTCTCGCTCCGAGTTTGCGGAGACCGAATATATTGGATCTGGCCACCCTGCTGTTGAGAATATCCCCAACGATAAGCACATCAAGGTCTTCGATTCTTCCTTTTTTCTCCCTTATGGTGAAAATATCAATAAGAGCCTGACTTGGATGCTCGTGGGAGCCGTCTCCGGCGTTTATTACCGAGGCGTTTATCTCGCGGGCCAGGACAAAGGGCGCACCGGACATTCCATGCCTTATAACCATTATGCTCGCGCCCATGGCCTCGAAATTTCTGGCAGTGTCCAAAAGGCTCTCCCCTTTTACAACGCTGCTTTGCGAAGCGGAAAAATTGAGAACATCAGCACTGAGTCTTTTCTCAGCGATTTCAAATGACGATCGGGTCCTAGTACTGGGTTCGAAAAAGAGATTCACTACGGTTCTTCCCTTAAGAGTCGGAACCTTCTTTACGTCCCTGGTGGAAATCTCCTTCATCGACTCCGCGGTGTCGAGAATAATCTTAATTTCCTCGGCCGAGAGTTCTCCAAGACCCAGTATGTGCTTTTTCTCAAACGCCATTTTTTCTGATTATCTCGATTTCCTCCCTGCCGTCCACTTCTTCCAGGTAAACGTTGACCATCTCGTCGTCCAGCGTTTCGATGCTGATTCCCGCATAGTCGGGCTGCACGGGGAGTTCCCTTCCTCCCCTGTCCACGAGCACCGCCAGCTTGACCGAGGCCGGCCTTCCATAATCCATGATTGAATTTATTGCGGCCCGCACAGTACGGCCAGTGTAGAGGACATCGTCAACAAGTATTATGTTTTTCCCCTGTACGTCGTTGGGGATACTGGTTTTGCGCAGTCGCGGCCAGTTTTTTCTATTCTCGAAATCATCCCTGTAGAGAGTAATATCAATCGTTCCAAAGGTAATATCCTTTCCAGTCCGCTCGCTTATACGCTCAACGAGCCTCTTGCCCAGATATTCCCCTCTTGTCTTTATCCCTATGACAATAAGGCTGCTTAGTCTCTCGGGCGGTATGTCGTCTATGATCCCGGAGAAAAAACTTTCGGCCCTGTCCTCAATCGGTTGTATTTTTTTCTTAGTCTCCATAATCCGCAAAGAGGATACACCTTAGAGCAGTTATTGAAAGTAATCGCCCTTTGTCAGGCAAATCGGCAGTTTGTCTAGCATTGTATATTATTTTTGACAGTATAAGCAATCTTCGCAACAGTCTGGCCTCATGACGAAATTCGTTACGGTTCCAATGATATCCGCCATGTATTCAACTTCCGGTGCTTGTTACTACCACCGGCTCGGTCAGTCAAGTATTCAAGCAGGTCCTCTTGGCGCGGCTGACCGAAAACAAGTCTGTAAACGGCAAGCATCCGCTTCAACTGACGAAAATGAAATTCTTCCTTGCTGTACGGAAGAATCGGTACGTGCCGTTCAACGCTCGCGCCGCCTTCGAGTTCGTAAATCCAGTACGGAACCAGATCGCTCGCACCGGGCTGGCGATCACTCCTTGCCAGCTCAAACATGAAACCCCAAGGATCGCCACACTGCTTCCAACCGTTTCTCAAAGCCTCTAATCCATATTCCTTGGCTATATTCTTTCTGACCGCATGCCCCTTGTAACGCTGGATTCTTCCTTCTCTCTGCTCAAGATCAACGGGATTTCTCGGCAGATTCCAGTGAACCACCGAATGACACCACGTGTGAAAATCAAGGCCTTCCTGCCCGATGGACGTCGAAGCGAGAATAAACGGTCTGAAAGGCGAGTTAAAAGCGTCCCGCACGGTGTCTGCCCTGACGGCGGCACCTTGGTCGTCTTTGAGCTCGCCGAACCGCAGAGCGAACCGGCAGCGCGTGTTATGGCTTTTAAGATCAATTTTCCCCGCCCGCGGGCGGACAAGCACTTCGTCAAGCTGCAACTGTGAAGTGCGGAGGGAGAGAGAGGAACCGAGCGAATCGCCTATTTTCCTACCCCGGTCGGCTTCCGACTCGTCAATAACGCCGAGCGACTCGACGAGGCAGTGGCACTGTTCATCGAGTAACGACTGGATATTTCCTTCTAGGCAGTGGCGTAGAGCGAGTATCCAGTAGGACTCATCCCGGTTGCTTCCTCTGAGAAGCGCAATGCTTTCTGGAAGATTAAATAGGGTTCTGAAACCCTCAGAAATCCGAACCGCTCCGTGAAGAAGGTCTCGTGAATCCCAGTCAAGTCCAGAAGACTGCCTTTTAAGCGCACGCAAAGCGCAAACTCCAGGTGCCCCCAAGGCCATACGACTTACGACCTGAAGAAGGTCTTTCGGCGGCCGTCCAAGCGGCGGGTGGATGTCTCGGTCCATGGCCTGTCGAAAAAGTCTCAGGTGTTCTTCAAACAGCTCTCCCCTCTCCCTCGGGCCATCGGTGGCTATTGATACCCAGCTGTCGTATCCTTCGTCAAGCCAGCGTTTCATGCCGGGGAACATCTGGCCGTCAAGAAGTGCAGGAAGAGCCCAATACCATCGTCTGTCCTCCGGCCCGCTATCGGCAACGCCATCGAGCAATGAATTAAGGAAGGGCTTGAGAAATTCGGCGGCGACATCAACCAGAACCCCAACTGGAATAAGGACATTATTTCGGTAAGACATGGCGATCTTCAAGGGGTCTACCAGCTTTGCGAGAGCCGGACTCGGATAGAGTAGAACCAGAACAGTCATTCCGCTAAGACGGCCCTGTGTGCGGGAATATCGAAGGAGGGGTCGCAACTCGTCATAAAGTGCACTGTAACTGAACTGTCCGGAAAAACGGGAAAGCATTATCCGCTCAGCCTCATATGAACACAAAGAGGCAATAGCGTCGGGAACCACATTCCAAGCTGAGAAAACCAGACATTTCGTCGCCTCGCAGATACCGGCGAAAGGACCATCCGGGGAGCTGTATGGCATGGAGGGCGGAAGCCAGAGAATTTTCCATAGTCCCCGGTTTATTGTGAGATCAAACAGGTACCTCATTCTCGGGTTAGACGGAGATATCTCCCGGTACGACTGGATGTCGTTCCTGCGCAAAAGATGATCTTTTCCCGCCCGCAAGGCCGAGACAAGTTCTTTAGGTGCGTCTTCGCACTGGGCTTCAAGTTTACGGCGAAACTCGTACCTTCTAAGAAAATTGACAAGGTAGGGACTTGATTTCCAGTACTCGACTATATCCCGCGCCCCGATGCTCGACGCTATCTTGTCGGCCAGAACCGCCCCGTGAAGGTCCCGTGGCTCAAGTGTGGACTCTTCGTGCAATTCAGAAAACATGGCGTCCCGCGAAGCCGCCATCCCGACTCTCTCAGTTCTGCACATCACCTTCCTGAGTTGCAACTGGAGGACATCTCGGGCATCTGACGCAACCTTGTCATCTCCCCCTGATACGAGACCGTAAAGAGACTGCCTGAAGGCCTGGATATCTCTCTCCAAGCCTTCTACGTCTGGGACAGAATCGAAAAGAAACTCAAGCGTCTTAAGGAAATCTCCGTAATGATCATCCTCACGCTCATAGTCAAGAGACAACATCTTGTACGGTGTGGCCGAGAGAAGAAGCGTCTTTACCTCCGGGTACTGAAACAGCTTGTGAGCCAGTCGGGCTTCAAGATTCCGAGAATCCAGCAAGTTCCTGAACCGCTGGAACTCGTCGAGTATTATAAGATCCGGCTCAAGCATATCGATGCTCATCTCGGCAAGGCGAAGCCGCAATTCCGAAACAACCGCAAGCCTCTCGGGATCACCCCAGAGAATTCGTCTCTTTGATTTTTCACAGAAAACTTTGATCCTCTCATGGAATTCCTGATCCTCTTGTATGTTCTTTACAAATGCATCGCAGATATCCTTATCGAGGCTCTCGGGTTTCCAATAGCGGGTCCACCATCTCCATCTGTCATCACTCACCCGGCACTGAAGCAACCGCCTGAAGCCCGCAGGACTTACGCCTAGCTTATTCTTAAGCATAAAGTGTATAAGCGCTCGTTCTTCATCCTTTCCTTCACTTGATTTGAGATCGAAGCTTGTTCCCGGCGTTAGGCTCACGTAATTCAAGGGATTACGCCGAATACCCGAGATATGCATCGGAAGAAGGGAAAGACGGGTAGGCCTTGCGAATTCCTGCACGTCAGAAACGTTAAGTCGGTTAATGTTCTGAGATGCGATGCTAATGTTTGAGCATACGTAAACGATATCGATCCGTTCCACTTTGCCGAGCAGGTGCTCGATCGCAAGTGCTATGACTCCCCGCACAACTAGGGTTTTTCCGAGGCCGACCTCGTCGGCAACGAGAAAACGGTCCGTAGGTTCAGAATCTGTGTAGAGACGGCGAAACACGTACTCGGCGGTGCGTCGCTGAAAGTCCTTGAGCCTGCTGAGGACACGTTTCGCATCGTGCGACTTCGGCGTCACTTCCTGTCCTCCTCCATAGCGGTCTCAAACACACTCCATAATTTCAGAAACTCCTCGGGAACGGCGGTGTCAACTGTCTGCCCGTGCGCCAAACGGCTAACGATCGCCCCAATGTCCTTGAGCTTCTCTGGATTGCGACTGAAAGCCCTCACAAGCTCCTCCAAGACCGCAGCATCGTCCGAGAAATTCCCAGTAGTAGAATCGGTTTTCTTTTTTATCCTCAAAATATCCCTCCTGCCTACGAAACCGCCCGCATATTCATCGAGCAGGAGAAGAACATAACGAAGAAAATTTTCCTCGCTGTTCAAAATAAGCCTAAAAATGGCATCATCCCGGTTCTTGGGAAGACCTTGCACCTGAAGGTTAAGCACCATCCGAAATGATATTGTCTCGGCAAGAAGTTCAAAGGCTATAAGTCCCGTAACAGATTCAGTGACAAATTCTCCTAATTCAACTTCAAGAAGATCACCCAGCTCATAAGCATCAACCGCCCGCGCCTTGGATACGGTAATCGGCCAAGCTTTCAGGCCGGATATTCCGGAAAGCTCGACCGGCCAGGCAGGAAGAAGCGTAAGCCGCCAAACATCTTTCTCCGCCTCGCAGATGACTTTCAACCCCGCTTCCCCAAGCGATTTTCTCGCCTTCTCAAGGGCCTTTCGGGCTAAATCTTCCGCATCTTCCGTGGCTTCTGAATCCCAAGACGGAACATATTCCGAGAGGATCGGGCCAAGGCCGTTTTCACCGAGAAGCGAGTCGATGCCGCCAATGCGGCTTCTTTTTCCCGAAAGTTCAACCAGTATTTCCGCATTGGTTGATTGCACAAGGGCCGCCCCGGTAGCATTTGCCGAACCAACATAGAGAATTGTGTTCCAACCTTTTTCAAGCACGTACGCCTTCGCATGCAGACCGAAGGTATCGCCTTCCAAAGGCTCTTCGCCCTCCTCCGTTTCAGCAGCATCGTCAAACATAAACCACTTCTCGGACAGCTTCAGCGTGTCGGGCTTTAGCCGCTCTACTTCTTCGGGCCTTGAAATGACGGCCACAAGGTCTTCTGTCCGCCTCCCCAGCCAAGAAAGAGCGTCGTCGGTCACAAACGGGGAGATGACGGCCATCCGTTTTGACTGCGGCGGTTCCCACTTCCTTCTTGAGGTTCCCGTGACATGAAAAGATGCTTTATCGAATCCGTCGGGTAGTTCCCATTTCGTTTTCCATACTTCCTCGGCAATCATGGCAGCCTGATTTCTCCTCAGCTCCGATACCGGTTCCGCGGCGAATTCCGGCAGGGACCGAAGAAATTCTCCCAAGGGGCGGTTGGCTGCTATGAATCGTTTGCTAGGAAATCCCTCGAGTGTGAGGGCAATATCCCAAGAGCGGTCATGCGTGATGTTCCTAGAGAGGACGATAAGCCTGATCAAGGGAGGCCCGTCCGCTCCGGGTTTGACGAAACGAAGTACCCATATCTTAGGGTGAAACACTCCTCCCTGCGGTGCCTTTACTTGTGCAATCACGGGCTCCAAAAGACCGTAGAGTAAGTTCTCCCGTGAGGGAACCTTTATGTGGCCGCAGTCGACGTAGATGCTTAGGCGATCGGAAAATCGGCGAAGAGATTCGAGAATCCCTATCGGGTCGGCTTGGTCCGTGGATTGTCTCCGTGCCAAGGCGATGTGGACCGAGAGTAGGAGCAGAGTTTCGGGATCCAGAGAGTAGGTAGTTGCTATTGCCTGATCAAAAACGTATCCCGGCGGAGGGGTGACAGCACCGGTATAGAGGCTTCTTGCGTCAGGAGACAGCATCGTTTCCTCCGCTCAGACCCGCACGCAAGTCGGAAAGCAGGATTTTAACGTTGCCCCATCTGTAGTCCATCCTCTTTACACCCGCATAGCCACCCCAACGCTCAAGCGCCTTGGTACTAAAGAATCGGGAGCGAGCACCTTTGAGATGCCTCTCCCGGTTGCGGACAAGTACCCTGCTTTCAAGATCGTCGGTGACTTTTCCACCGGTCTTAAGAGCGCAACGGTGCCAAGCCGAGACAAAAACCTTCGCCTGCCGGGTAATCGTGTATCCCGAACCTTCAATCACTTCCCAGAGTTCCCCGAGGTGAAGATCAGTGTGTTGGCAATTTTCAAGAAGAGTCTTCCACTTGCTAAGATTCTCTCGGTGCTTGTCTTTAAGTTCCTTTTGCTTGGAAAGTTCAGCGAGCATCAGGTTGTAGAGAAAAGCGGCACCTTGCATGATGACTGAGAAAAACTCTGCGTAGTCAAGAAGTAGAACATGGTCGGAAGAGAATCTGCCTCTCTCGGGATGATTCCACGGAAACTCACAGTCGACGGGTTCGCAGTTGCGCGCCAGGAGGGCAAGCAGGCTTTCTCCGTGAGATTCCATGATCCGATCAAGCAGAAAACTTGACTCTTCTGGCCCGAGGTTGAAACTCAGGTTGTCGATTCCATTGGGGAAGCCCTCGGGAGGGTCGGGCAGCCGTGGATGCCATACAGAAAAACCGTTATTTCCTTCCCCTTCACCGGAAGAAGCGTCCAAGTGCTCGTAGAGCTTGTCTACGTGACTGTGGTATTCATCCTGGGAACAGTCGACCCGTCGGATTCCCCACATCCTGAGGCCGTTCCAGTAGACCGAACTCGGCAGCCGCTTCACCGATTTTCCTGCTACTTTCCCAAAAACACCCGAGCGATCTAAGCTTTCGAGCAGGGGAGCTATCAGGTCTGTTTCCATCCGGCGGGCTCTCTCAGCAAAAGCGGGCGGAAGCACCCTTTTTCTCTCGAGTTCTGTGTAGACCCAAGGAACAAAAAGCATGTACCGGAGACGGGTCTGGATCGTGCTCGTGCCGGGAAACAGCTTGTCAGCGAACGAATCTCTTATTGCGCCAAGGCCCAGTTCCTCACGGCTGTCCTTTTCATGGAAAAGCGATAGAATGCGAAGTGCTCTCTCCCGGGCGGCGGCATCATGGTCTATCCATGTCAGAGTGGATGGCATTTTCTTTCGGCAACTTCTCCATGCGCTTCTTTTAACTTCTTCACACTGAATAAAATGCAGTTTTGCGGCATTTACCTAATAAACCATCGACAAACTCACTCGATTCCCGAAAAAATTCTATTCCACCTTACCTTATCCGCAAAACCCGGGTTAGAGAGATTCCACGACCAGTGAATCATAAATGCCTTGCCGTAAACATTTTCCACCGGCACGAATCCCCAGAATCTGCTATCGTAACTGTTGTCCCTGTTATCGCCCATGACGAAAATCCTGCCCTTGGGAACAACAAGGGGAAAGCTCATTTTTCCGCTCGTCGTGGAGCTGTTCCCCTTTTTATATATAACGCTGAAATTTTTCCCGGAGAGCGACTGCTCGTACCTGTCGGCAACAGAAAAGAATTTCTGGTCCGGATACTCGTAGTTCCCGGTGTAGGTCTGCTCCACAGCTCTGCCGTTTATAAGGACATCCCTTCCGCTTATGTCTATTTCATCCCCGGCAATGCCCACGGCTCTTTTTACGTAGAAAGCCCCTTTACCGGGCATGGGGAAATCTGTCGTATTATCCCCGCTGAGTTTGAAGACTATGATGTCGCCGCGGTCAATTTCGGAGAAAGGAAAAAACATCTTGTTGGTAAAAGGAATTCTTGTTCCGTAGACAAACTTGTTTATCAGTATATGATCACCCACAAGAAGCGTCGGAAGCATTGAACCCGAAGGAATCTTGAAGGGCTGAAACACGAAGGCTCTTATCGCCAGAGCGAGAGCCACCGCTATCACTATAGCTTCTGCGTTCTGTCGCAGAGCGGATTTGCCGTAGGACCTGAGGTTGTCTTCAAAAAAAATCCGAAGGGCTTTCCTTGACGCCCTTATCTCGTGAAGGGAACCCCTTTCTATCGCCTCTTCACAGGCAAGTATTCTCGCTTCGGCGTGATCGGCTTCCCTGGAGGCCATGAATCTCCCCTTTTTCCGGATGATGCCTCTTACCGTGCGCACAAGCTTCCTTGAACTTCTTATGGCAAGCTTTTTTCTGATCCAGGTTATGATCATGGCAAAAATGTCCGAACGTACGCGAATGCCGTTTTAGTTCAGGTCATTCGGCTGGTGGTGTGGGGTTTCCGTTAATCTCTCAACCGAGATCACTCCCCCAAGATTCTTAAGCGATTCAATAAGTTTTTCAAGTTGCTTGATATTCTCCACCGCTACCTCGAACCTCACATCTCCCTGTCCAACCCCATCTTCGCTTGCATCGGCACTGACAATGTCGACATTGAGTCCCGAAACCGTGCTTGTCAGTTCAGAGAGGATACCTTTTCTGTTCTCGCACCTAACCGAAAGACCAATTGGTATCCGCCCCGAATACTCGTCGTTCCAGGCAACCTCTATTCTCCTTTCAGGGTCTACCTCAAGCAACTTGGGGCAATTGTAGACATGCACGGTTATCCCTCTGCCTCTGGTTATGAAGCCTATGATCTTCTCCCCGGGAACCGGGTTGCAGCACTTGCCGAACTTTATGAGTATGTTGTCATATCTCTTGACGAGCACGGCGTCTTTGTACTCGTCCTTGGATATCCTGTTCACTATGTTTTTTATTCTTTCGCTTTTCTCGGTGCCTTCAGCGAATTTCCTGGGATGCATTTCCTTAAGAAGATCGTTTACCGCGGCATTGCCGAATCCGACCGCCCTGTAAAAGTCCTTTACTCCCGAGAACTGAAGCTTCGCCAGAGATTTCTCAAACTTTTTCTTCTCTCGCAAGTGGCGCAGGTTAAATCCTTTCGTCGCAAGTTTCCTGTGAGTTATTGCCTCTCCAATCTGCTCGGCCTTGCGGTTTTCCTCCTGTCTCAGCCAGCTTCTTATTCTGTTTTTAGCCTTTGAGGTAACGACAAAATCAAGCCACTGCCTGTTAGGAGCCCTGTTCCTGGAAGTCACAACTTCCACCATGTCTCCAGTTTTAAGCTCGTAGTTAAGAGGAACAAGTTTATGGTTAACAAAAGCCTGGGAGCAGTGGTTGCCTATGTCGGTGTGAATCGAATATGCAAAGTCAACCGGAGTTGCACCCACGGGAAACTCAAGGAGGTCCGCGTTGGGAGTGTAGACATACACGACATCCAGTATGAGCTCCCCCTTTATGGCTTCTATGTACTCAGTTGAGTCTTTTATGTCCTTTAACTCGACGAGATGACGGAGGTTTGAGTAGATCTGGTCGTTTCCGTTCTCAATAGAATTTCCCTCCTTGTACCTCCAGTGAGCGGCAACGCCGTATTCCGCGATTCGGTGCATCCGCTCAGTTCGTATCTGGATCTCCATCTGTTCTCCGAACGGCCCTATTACGGCCGTGTGAATGGACTGGTAGTTGTTGGCCTTAGGAAGGGCTATATAGTCTTTTATTTTTCCCGGAATTGGTTTCCAAAGGGAATGCACCGCTCCCAAGACCTGATAGCATTCGTTTTCACTCGCAGTAACGATCCGGAAACCCAGTATGTCATAAATATTGCGCAGGCTTATATTGCCCTTTTTCATCTTGCTGTAGATGCCGTATAAATGCTTGAATCTCCATGAGACATCCCCTTGAATTCCGAATTCCTTCATCTTGCCGTTAATAAGCGAGACGATCTCAGTGGTGTACTTTTCCCAATCTTTTTTCTTTGCAGACACGGTTTGGCTGATACGCTCGTATTCACCCGGCTCGGAGAACTTAAACGCCAGGTCCTCCAGCTCAACCGATATCCAGTTCATTCCGAGGCGGTGAGCAAGCGGCGCGTAAATTTCCATGGTTTCAATAGCAATCTTTTTCCGTCTGTCCTCAGGCAGATACTGGAGCGTTCTCATGTTGTGCAGCCTGTCGGCGAGTTTTATCAGCACAACCCTTATGTCCTCAGCCGTGGCGAGTATCAGCTTGCGGAAGCTTTCGGCCTGTTTTTCCACATCGGAAACATGGGGAAGACGGCTTATTTTCGTGGTAGCGTCGACGAGAAAAGCTATCTCGCTTCCGAAATTCCGTTCGATTTCCTCGCGAGTCGCAAGAGTGTCCTCTATCGTGTCGTGAAGAAGCCCGGTAACTATGGAGGGGACGTCAAGTTTTAAGTTCGCGAGTATGGAAGAAACCTCAAGAGGATGACTCAGGTACGGTTCTCCGGAAACTCTTTTCTGACCGGAGTGAACCTTGGCCGAATACACATAGGCTTTTTTTATGCAGTCAAGATCTTCGTTCTCGATATCCGAGTAGGAAGCAACCTTGTCAATGATGTCGTTTAGCCTGATCACAGCAGTGCGAACACCTCACTTAAGACCGAATCTCCTAAGAAAAACGGGGCCGTACACATTTTCCGTCTTCGAGTCCCGAGTAGCGGCGAGCATCCGCCGGCGGGAATCTTCGCTATCCCCTCGTCTTTGCGAAAGAATGACGGCCTCAATTCTCCTAGCCGCAATATCCGCCTCATCATTAATTATAATATAATCATAGCACTTCGAGCAGGCCACCTCCTCCTTGACAATTCCGAGACGAGTGGAGATGTCCCCCTCTTCCTCTGATTTTCTGTCTCTTAGTCTTTGCTCGAGAACCTCTAGAGACGGCGGGACAACAAATATGAAGACTGTATCGTCAAACACGCCCCTCAGCCTTTTTGCCCCCTGAACATCTATATCCAGAATGACGTCAACACCCGTTTTTATCCATTTTTCTATTTCAGCCTTCGGCGTGCCGTAGAAATTTCCGTGCACCTCAGCCCACTCGGCAAAGAAGCCCTGCTTGATCATGCTCTGGAATTCTTCTCCGGAAACAAACTCGTAGTGCTCTCCGCGGACTTCTCCCGCACGCATTGATCTTGTTGTGTAGGAAATAGAGAAACGGAGGTCCTCCAAGTTTGACAGAACACGGGTGACAATCGTTGTTTTTCCGCTTCCCGACGGACCGGATATCACAAACAACTTCCCACTCATGATATCAGATTATAAATGGAAAAACCCCGATATTAAAACGGCACCTGTTGCCCCGCAATTTGTGATTCTTCGCTGATCCAGAATCAGGAGATATCAAAGCGATCAAGGTTCATAACCTTGGTCCAGGCAGCAGCAAAATCCCGCACAAAAGCTTCCTCCGAGTCATCGCACGCATGGACTTCCCCAAGCGCCCGCAACTGCGAGTTGGACCCGAATACGAGATCAACTTCGGTAGCGGTCCATCTGATCTCGCCAGTCGCTCTGTCACGGCCTTCATAGACCCCTTCAGAATCAGCGGAGTGTCCCCATTCAGTCGACATGTCAAGCAGGTTAACAAAGAAATCATTGCTGAGCGTCCCGACCCTGTCCGTAAACAGTCCATGCTGCGAACCTCCGGCGTTTGCGCCGAGTGCCCGCATGCCGCCTAGCAGCACGGTCATCTCTGGCGCGGTAAGCGTCAGCAGGTGCGCCTTGTCAATCAGAAGCTCCGCCGGCGACTGCTGCCAATCGGCCGCGATATAATTGCGGAAGCCGTCCGCCTTCGGTTCAAGCACGTCAAAGGCGGCCGCGTCCGTCTGCTCTTCAGTGGCATCCGTGCGGCCAGGCGTAAAGGGAAGATTCACCGGATACCCCGCGGCCTCCGCTGCCTTTTCAACTGCAGCACAGCCGCCGAGCACTATGAGATCCGCAAGCGAAACGCATTTTCCGTTTGTCTGCGCATTGTTAAAACGCTCCCTGACGGCCAGCAGTAAAGACAACACCTTGCCCAGCTCTTCTGGGTCGTTGGCATCCCAGTCCTTCTGGGGAGAAAGTCTGATACGCGCGCCGTTGGCGCCTCCCCTGCGGTCGGTGCCCCTGAAGGTGGAAGCTGAAGCCCATGCCACCCGAACCAGTTCCTGGATCGAAAATCCTTGGTCAAGTATCTCTTTTTTCAGAAGCGCGATGTCCTCTGCTTCAACAAGTTCATGATCAACAGCCGGCACCGGATCCTGCCAGATCTGAGGTTCGTCCGGAACCAGCGGTCCGAGGCAGCAGGGGTAAGGACCCATGTCGCGATGGGTAAGCTTGTACCACGCCTTTGCAAACGCCTCTGCCAATTCATCCGGGTTTTCGTGAAAGCGGCGTGAGATCGGTTCATACACGGGATCCATGCGCAACGAGAGATCAGTGGTCGCCATTATCGTTGGAATCCGTTTTCCGGACCCGTCTGATTCGGGGGCAAGACCCTTGTCATCCACATCCTTTGCCGTCCACTGCCAAGCGCCCGCAGGACTCTTGGTAAGCTCCCACTCGTAACCGAAAAGCATGTCGAAAAAGCCATTGTCCCACGTCGTCGGATTGGGCGTCCATGCGCCCTCAAGACCGCTTGTTATAGCGTCAGCGCCGCGTCCGCTCGCATGCTTGCTCGTCCATCCGAGACCCTGCTCCTCAATGCCAGCGGCCTCCGGCTCGGGACCAACGCAGGCCGCGTCTCCAGCACCATGACACTTGCCGAATGTGTGTCCCCCTGCAATCAGGGCGACAGTTTCTTCATCGTCCATAGCCATACGCCCGAAGGTTTCGCGGATATCGTGCGCCGCGGCAAGCGGGTCGGGTTTGGCGTTGGGTCCTTCGGGATTAACGTAGATAAGTCCCATCTGCACGGCGCCCAAAGGATTGTCAAGCTCGCGATCGCCGCTGTAACGTTCATCGCCCAGCCATTCGGTCTCAGGGCCCCAGTAGATGTCCTCTTCCGGTTCCCATACGTCCTCGCGCCCGCCGGCAAAACCGAACGTCTCAAACCCCATGGACTCAAGAGCGCAGTTGCCAGCGAGAATCATGAGGTCCGCCCAGGAGATTTTGCGGCCGTATTTCTTCTTTATCGGCCATAGAAGCCTGCGGGCCTTGTCGAGATTCCCATTGTCGGGCCAACTGTTAAGAGGCGCAAACCGTTGCGTACCGGATCGTGCTCCACCGCGTCCGTCGTGGATTCGGTAGGTTCCCGCACTGTGCCACGCCATACGAATAAAAAACGGCCCGTAATGACCGTAATCCGCGGGCCACCAATCCTGGCTGTCCGTCATAAGCGCGTAGAGATCCTGTCTCACCGCTTCAAGATCAAGGGTCTGGAACTCGGCCGCGTAATCAAACTTCTCGCCCATAGGGTCCACAAGAGAAGAGTTCTGGTGAAGGATCTTCAGATTGAGCTGATTCGGCCACCAGTTCTGGTTAGCTATGCTGCCGGTCAACTTTGAACGGGTTGTGCCGTGGGTTACCGGGCACTTTACGGTGTCTTGGTTTTTATCCATATTTTCTCTCCAAAATTAACACGTCGGGATGTATATGAACGCATGGAGACGCAGTGAACTCAATACCGGGTGTGCCCCACGCACTCGGGCAGAAAATATACCACTACCGTCATACAGGCTCAAGTTGGTGTATCGATATTAAAACAGATTCCTGTTTAGAACATCTCGGGGAAATCGTCAATGATCTCGGAAAAGCTTTCCGTAACCCGGTCGGCAAGCCCAAGCTCGTCACCGGAACACGAGTTAGAAATACCGACGCATCTCATCCCTGCCCTTTTGGCCGCCAAAACACCGTGGGGGGAATCTTCAAACACAACACACTGGGCGGCCGTTATGGTGCCGTCGTAATCTCTTCTGAACCTCTCAAGGCATTTAAGGTAGACCTCGGGGGATGGTTTCGGGTTTTCCGTATCATCAGCCCCTATTACAAAGCCGAAGAACTCGGAAAGCCCTTTGTGCCTCAGTATGAGGTTAATCTCTCCGGTTAACGCACCGGAACCTATCGCCACATGAAATCTGCCCCGAATGGTCTCAAGAAACTCAACGATCCCCGGAAAAATTCTTATGTCCTCCCCTATCATTTCTTCAAAACAGATGCCTTTTTCTTTGACAAGCCGTGCAATCTCCCGTTCCGTGTACTGTTGTCCGTTATCCTCAAGGAACCTCTTGAAAAAGCTCTTGTCGTCGCAGGCAAGGTACCGTAAGTAATAGTCGGTGGGCGAGAGCTTTAGTCCCAGAGTTTCTACAATTCTCTGAAAAGCTCTGAGGTGCAGAGGCTCGCTGTCGACTATCACGCCGTCAAAATCGAATATGACCGCTTTTATCATTCCGTTTCCCCGATTTGTGAGATATGGTATTTTACTGCCGGGAGAAGCCTATACAAAGAGTCTGCGAATAACACACAGACGGGAGAAAAAGAAAAATGGATTACTATAACCCCGAGGATCTCAAGAGATTTCCCGAGATCGGGGAGTTCAGTGAAGACCTCATGGACAAGTTTTTCGAGTACTACAACTCCGCAACCGCCGAGGAAGGGGCGCTTACGAAAAGGGAAAAAGCGCTCATAGCCCTGGCCGTGGCTCATACCGAAAAATGTCCCTACTGCATAGACGCATACACTACGCAGTGCCTTGAGACTGGAGCGGACCCGGAGCAGATGACTGAAGCCGTACATGTCGCCGCATCAATGTCGGCCGGCATAAAGCTCATCCACGCAATCCAGATGCATAACACGCTGAAAAAAAACCGTGCCCTCTAGAAACAAAAACAGGAAGAAAACCTGCCACGGAACAAGTTAACGGAAGCTCTCGAAGGATACGTCATGATCCAAGAAAAAACGAAGACAGAGAATCATAATTTTTCCCGCAAACTGATCGACCAAGGTCTCGATATCAACCCTATTACGGTTGAAACCCTGCAAGTGAACATAACAAAACTTTGCAACCAGGCCTGCACTCACTGTCACGTGGATGCCTCGCCCTGGAGAAGTGAGCAGATGAGCATTGAGGGCGTAGAAAGATGTCTTGAAATACTTAGTGAAAACGACAGCATCAAAAACCTTGACCTGACTGGAGGAGCTCCAGAGTTAAACCCCCATTTTGACTACTTCGTAAGGGAGGCCAGAAGTCTTGGCAAACACGTAATGGTAAGACACAACCTGACGGTTACTCTCGACGGGAACCCCCGAACGGGAGAGGAAAAAATGTACATACCAAGGTTTTTCGCCGAAAACCGCGTTGAAGTTATATCCTCGCTTCCATATTACAGCAGCTACTTCACGGACAAGCAGAGGGGGAAAGGGGTTTTCGAAAAAAGCATAGAATCCCTAAGAATGCTTAACAGCGAAGGTTACGGGGGCGGAGAACTAAAACTTAACCTGGTATATAACCCCGTTGGGACTTTTCTTCCACCGGACCAGGTGAGCCTTGAAGCGGACTTTAAGGCAAAACTCAAAAAGAACTACGGGATACGGTTCGATAACCTATACACACTGACCAATATGCCGATTAACAGGTTTGAGAAGGAACTGAGAAAACAGAACGCCTACGAGGAATACATCGAAAAGCTTGTAAACGCCTTCAATCCCGAAACCGTAAACGGCATAATGTGCCGGAACCTGATCAGCGTAAGCCACGACGGAAAAATCTACGACTGCGACTTTAACCAGATGCTTGAGATGCAGTGCCGAAACGGGAACGGGGGGCTGACCATATTCAACTTCGACCTTCGTCAAGTGATCGACAGAAAGATAAGATTCGGTGTTCACTGTTTCGGATGCACCGCAGGGGCCGGAAGCAGCTGCGGCGGCCAGACGGCATCCTGATTCCGAGGCTTTGCGGAATGTCGCAAAAAAACGATAACGCCCTGATCGTTTTTCTTAAGTATCCGGAAACAGAAAAAGTAAAGACGCGCCTGGGAAAAGACATAGGGAAGCAGAGGGCCATGGAACTCTATCGTGAAACGGCAAGTTTCGTCGCCGACTCCTTCTCGGGTTCAAAGAACTGGACGACTTTCTTCTTCTATACTCCAAGAGAAAGAAAAAAAGAGGTTTTTGAGTGGCTGGGAGACAAAGAAGCTTTTTTTTTCGCACAGGGGACAGGTTCTCTCGGACAGAGAATGTCCCGTGCGTTTGAAAAATGTTTTTCACTGGGATTCAGAAATGTCGTCATCATAGGCACAGACTGCGTGATGATGACCGAAGAAGACCTGCAAACAGCGTTCTCGTTGCTCTCGGGAGAGCTATTTGAAGCGGTCCTGGGTCCGGCAACCGACGGGGGATACTATCTCCTCGGGCTATGCAGGAAAACGGACGCGGTTTTTCAGGATATCCAATGGAGCACTTCCCGCGTATTTAAGGAGACCGAAAGACGCATGAGGGAAAGCGGGCTTCGCCACGCGGTCATGAGAGAACTTTCGGATATTGACGAGGAAAAAGATATAAGCATAAAGGATATAATGACAAGGGATATGAAACTCGCGCGCAGACTGGAGCAAATTCTTTTGAAAGATCAAAAAAACCGTACTGAGAAAAACGAGGAGAGAAAACCGGTATGAATCCCGAAATTCTGGATGTGGGAATAATTGCTTCTTTTTTCGCCGGGGTGATCGCGTTTCTTTCTCCTTGCATTCTTCCGCTTATGCCGGGTTACCTATCGATAGTAACGCATCTTTCATACGAAGATCTCTCAGACACTCGAAACCTGCCCAAATTCTCAAGGGTGATCGTACCAAGTCTTGTCTTCATCCTGGGATTCTCAACTGTCTTTATCTCCTTGGGCGCATTCTCCTCCCAGCTTGGGGGGATGATCTCTGGCAACAAGACTTTTTTGCTCAGAATAGCCGGAATATTCATAATCCTTTTCGGAATATTCGTAATGGAGATCGTAAAGGTCCCATTTCTTGAGAAAGAACATAAAATCTCCCTTCCGCGGGAAAGGGGGAATCTTCTCGGAACTTATATTCTCGGCTTGGCGTTCGGCTTTGGCTGGACGCCTTGCGTAGGACCTATTCTCGGATCCATACTCCTTTACGCAAGCACAGTGGAAGGAACGCTAAACGCGGTTGGGCTGCTCGCGGTTTACTCACTCGGGATCGGCATACCGTTCATGCTGGTCGGTCTTGCGTTTAACAGCGCCATGGGATCTTTTAGCAGCGTCAGAAGGTATTATCCGTATTATAAGTACGCGATAGGCTCGGGACTTGTAATCATAGGAATAATGATGTTTTCAAACGAGATTCACTACTTAAATATCTACGGTCAGAAAATATTTGACGCAATTGGAATAGATTTCTGGAAAAGGTTTTAGGGGCCTTGCGGCAACATATAGAAATAGAGCTTCTGTACGCGCATTGTCTTAGGAGCAGCATGTCTCTGACCCGTGTTGCGGAGAGAACAGAAACAACCAAAATCTAGATCGGATACATCTCGGATTACGCATCTCCGTAGCTCAGGATTCCGTAGCTGTACACGCCGGCAAAAGCGGCAACGGAATCCACGGCTTCCGGGGCGACTCGTTTCCCGACTTCAAGCAGTTCCCCCGATTCCTCTACCTTCATGCCGTGGCGCTTCTCAAAAACGCTTAGGTCATCAAACCCGGTTACCCAAGTCACGTTGAAAGTTTCTTGAAACATATCAGTTGCCCTAATAACCTCGGGGTTTTCATAGGTCCTGTTAATGACGCTCAACGGATAGTAGTCAAAAGCGATTTTGAACGAAGCAATTCTGGCACACAAACTGTCAAAGAAACTGTGGATCAGTTCAAGGGGAAGATACATGCTGTTTCCTTCCCAAAGAAAAAGTATCGGTGAGTTGATGTCAAAACCCGCCTTGATGAGTTCTTCCGGCAGGTCAACGTCAAGATAGTTGCATGGTATGCTCGGGCATGGCGTAACGCCGTGACTTTCAAGAACCTTGTGCTTGAATTCCAGAAGGGCCGGCTGATCAACGTCACAGAAACGCACTCCTTCGGTCTGAAAGACCAGGGAACGCATGTCAAACCCACAGCCGAGTATGACAATCTGTTTTATTCCAGATTGAATCTCGCGTCTTGTGATTTCATCCAGTATGCAGAAGCGGTAACGGAGAATTTCAACCGATTCCGGAAGAATTTTTGTTACCCTGTCGATCTTTTCCCTTATTTCGTCCGTAACAAACCAGTGGGCGTAAGGATCGTTGAAAACGCGGTGTTCACGGTTTTTTTCCATTTCCCTGTAACAGGCTACGGCAAACGCGGTTGTTCCAACTTCATTTATGTCCGGCATGGCAGATCCATATAAAATTACGCGGGATGCGCATTCAGCAGAAACGGCATGCGGGATGCGACTTTCCTGTTATTAAAATATGTCCTATTACGGAGTTGGCAAGAAAAGATTTTTTCTGAACTTTGCGACAAAACACCCAAAGCAACCATGAAGCGAGACCAAGCGATACAGAATTCCTGCAGTCAATTCTTAGGGTGGACATTTTTTTACTGGGCATGTTGCTTGGAGAAACCCACAAGCTGTTGCCACCTCATGATAGAAAAAACAGTATTAAGAAACTCAGAAAAAGCTTTTGAAAAATAAAATTGTCATATAGATTTATCTTTTGATGAAAGTCAGGAAGTCCAGTATTTTCTTATATTTGTTACTGCTAAGCTGGAGGTAAAAATGCCTTTATACGAATATGAATGCTCTGATTGTGGAGAAGTATTCGAAATTCTGGTACTTGACTCAGACGAAACCATAAAGTGTGTGATCTGCGATTCGGAGAACATCGGAAAACAGTTCTCGACTTTCGGACTTGGCAGTAGCAACGGGAGCCTTGAAATTTCCGAGAGCGAGGATTCAGGAAGCTGCTCGCAATCGTCCTGCGGTTGCTGCTGATTTCCCGGTGCAATTGCACAAAATTTATCTCTGTATATAATTAACGTTTCATTTTAAAACACCCGATGGAGGATCGGTCAAGAAATGTGCGAAGGCGATAAAAAAATGAAGGAAGCCGCTCTTGAATATCATAGAAGCGGTAGAAAAGGAAAACTTGAAGTCCTACCAACAAAGCCCTGTGACACGGCTTGGGAGCTCTCTCTTGCGTACTCCCCCGGAGTCGCTGAGCCCTGCAGGGAAATAGACAAGGACGAAGATCTGTCTTATGAATATACCAACAGAGGAAATCTGGTTGCGGTAGCTTCAAACGGCACCGCAATACTGGGACTCGGAAACTTGGGAGCCCTCGCGGGAAAACCCGTGATGGAAGGGAAAGGGGTGCTTTTCAAGAAGTTCGCGGACGTGGACGCTTACGACATTGAAATAGATACCGATGACCCTGACGAATTCATAAAGACCGTAAAATACCTCGAGCCCACTTTCGGCGGCATTAACCTTGAAGATATAAAAGCCCCTGAGTGCTTCTACATAGAAGATAAACTGAAAGAAGAGATGGACATACCAGTCTTTCACGACGATCAGCACGGAACCGCGATAATATCGGGCGCCGGACTTCTTAACGCCTGTGAGATTACCGGGAAAAAGATGAGCGAGCTCAAAATGGCGTTTAACGGAGCCGGAGCGTCCGCAATCGCATGCGCAGAGTTCTTCATAGCCCTCGGAGCAAAAAGGGAAAACATAATAATGTGCGACAGCAGGGGCGTAATTTACGAGGGAAGAAACGCTGGGCTTAATCCCCAGAAAGAAAGATTTCTTGTCGAGACGGACAAAAGAACCATAGGGGACGCACTGGTCGGGGCCGATGTGTTTGTCGGACTCTCAAATGGCGGAGCCATCAATCAGCAAGACGTCAAGAACATGGCGAAAAATCCTATAATATTCGCCATGGCGAATCCCGACCCCGAAATACTCCCTGTAGACGCAAAGGCAGCCAGAAGCGACGTAATAACCGCCACGGGCCGATCCGATTTCGCAAATCAGGTGAATAACGTTTTGGGATTTCCCTTTATTTTCAGAGGAGCGCTTGACGTAAGAGCGACAAAAATAAACGACGAAATGAAAGTTGCAGCGGCATACTCCCTCGCAGCGCTCGCAAAGGAACCCGTACCGGATAAAGTAGCCAGGGCCTACGGAGACCAGAAATTTGAGTTCGGTCCGGACTACATAGTCCCGAAGCCATTTGATCCCAGGGTTCTGGTATGGGAGTCAGCCGCGGTCGCACAGGCTGCAATGGAAACCGGCGTTTCCAGAATCCAGATCGATCTTGATGCTTACAAGAAGTCTCTGGAAGACAAGATAAAAGACCTGCTCTAGGAAAAAACCAGCGTTTTGCGAGATTGCCTCAATCCTCCGGTTAACCGCCTTCCGCAATGCGGAAGGCAGTTCTCTAACACCTATCCGGTCCATTGATAAAAGCGGTCATATTTGATATGGATGGAGTCATAATAGACAGCGAACCCCTCTGGGAGAAAAGCGAGTCTATTATGCTCAAGCAAAAGGGGTTTGCGGGCAACGAAAGTTACAGAAAAGAATACAGAAAGAAGATAATGGGTCTTAACCAGAAAGACTCCGTAAAACTTCTAAAAGAAACTTTTGGCCTTGATGAATCCCTGGAGGAAATTCTCCACACCCGTCTTAATATCCTTCTCGAACTTTACGAAAAGGAACTCAAACTCGTCGAGGGAATTCCCGAAATCCTTGAAACTCTACGCGCGGAGAGACATGTAAAAACGGCCCTCACTTCGGGCTCCCCGATGAAAGTAATAGAGTTTGTTCTTAAAAAATTCTCTCTTTCGGACACTTTCAGAATAAAAGTTTCGGGAGACTGCGTGGAAAGAGGAAAACCTCACCCCGACATATACCTTGAAACCGCAAGGCGTCTCGGGGTCAGCCCCGAAGAATGCGTTGCGATTGAAGATTCCATAAACGGCATAGTATCAGCAAAAGAGGCCGGCATGCGCTGTATCGCAGTACCCGACCCGAGAATAGCCCCAGAAGATTACCCTCAGGCTGACATCTTCAGAAAAAGTGTTTCGGAAATCCGCCTTGAAGACATAAAGAGCTTTGCTTAAAAAGGTCTTGGACCGGGAGCCATGAATTCTGGACCTATGGGGTTCGGGACGAAAGTATCAAGTATTGCGTCTATTTCATTCATAGAATCATCGTCTATAGTCCACCCTACGGTGCCCGCGAGATCATCGAGCTGCCCCGGGCGTCGAGCTCCCCAGAGAGTGATATCGTTTTTGCATTTATCGAGAACCCACCTTACGGAAAGTTCAAGCACGTTCTTTGCGAAACGCTCAGAGGCAAGCTCCCCCAGACTTTCAACCGCACTGAGGTAATTATCGTAGACGGGCCTTCGAAACTTGGGATCAAAATTTCTTATGTCGTCTCCTAGAAACTCGGAGTCGATTTTTAGCTTCCCACCCAGAAGTCCTCTGCACAAAGCCCCGTAGAGAAGCATGGTAACCCCGTGCTCCTCACACCAGGGAAGTACGTCTTCCTCGATCCCTCTCTCGAAAAGATTGTAAGGAGGCTGACTCGAGTTAAGCGGGCAGACGGAACGGAAAATCTCCATCTGCTCAACCGAATAGTTGCTTACTCCGACAGCTCTTACCTTCCCGCTTTCAATGAGTTCCGCCATGGCTTGCGCGGTTTCCTCAATAGGGACAAGGGGATCGGGCCAGTGAATCTGGTAAAGATCTATCCGGTCGGTGCGCAGTCTTCTAAGGGAATCGTCAATCTCCTTGTATATCCTCTCCGGGAGGGAATTTCTGAATATTCCTCCCCTCTCCCACTCAAGCCCTACTTTCGTCGCGATTATCAGTTCATCTCTCATCCCGCTCTGAGAAACCGCTTCTCCCACGATTTCTTCGGAAAGGCCGAAACCGTAAATAGGAGCGGTATCAATGAGATTTACCCCGTTATCAAACGCCTCGTATATAGTCCTCACGCATTCTTTCCTGTCGCTTCCTCCCCAGAGCCATCCTCCCATTGCCCAAGTCCCAAGACCTATTCTCGACGAATTGATTTCCGTACCGGCAATTTTTACAAATTCCATTATCTCTTCCTCCCCTTCTTCATGGTTTTGGAAGATGAATCTTCCATTTCGCGGGTTACATCCGCCAGCGAAAAAAGAAGGTCCCTTGCCTCGGTGGTCGAGCGGACCCTGTACTTGGCTTTTGACGGTCCGAAACCAACCTTTATGGAATAAGCATCTTCGGGAAGTTCTTCAAAAATGTCCTCATCCGTCCAGTCGTCTCCTATTGATATGATAAGGTCCCATTTTTTTGCTTTGAGCCACTGGGTAGCCGCC
Source organism: Candidatus Dadabacteria bacterium (assembly GCA_009837205.1). Classification (NCBI taxonomy): domain Bacteria; kingdom Pseudomonadati; phylum Thermodesulfobacteriota; class Candidatus Dadabacteria; species Candidatus Dadabacteria bacterium. The sequence continues at coordinate 92,487 of VXTZ01000014.1, forward strand.
TTGCCTTTGTTTATGAAAGAACCCTTGATTTCCACAACCTTGTTTCCCTCAAGCACGCCGATCTCAAGGTTCGCCGTTATGTGCGAGAGCATATCCTTAAGTTCCCCTACTCTCACGATTGAGAGTGCCGGATCAACCTTCCTGTAGTGCCACGCCAGGGAAAAATTCTTTTCCTCGATAAGCGACCCAGGGGTCCTATCGACGAAAACTTCCAGTATAGGTCTTATTTCTTCCTTCCATCCCTCCGGAGCCATATCGGACATCTTCCACTTTCCGCGTCTTATCCAAAGACCGTGTTCGGCCGCAAGACCGTTTGTCACATTGCCAAGCCAGTCGGTAAGAGTGTTTCTGTCTCTGCCACTTATAATGACAAGCTCATTTTTCTCCCTCAAGGAAAGTTCCTTAAGCGCGGAGTAGATCTCCGGGTCAGGTTTCGCATCCTGCGGATTATTCTTGAAAGAGACAAGAGAACCGTCGTAATCAAGCAGCAAAAGACACTTCTTGCTCGCCCTGTATTTTTCAATCAGTTCGCCTGTCATTTCCGGACTGAGTCTTCGGGCAAACATCTTAAGCTGTCTCCCTTTCGTTTCATCAAGCCTCTCCATGAAGTCCGCCGTCCATGTCCTGATATCGTATCTTCTGAGACGGCTCTGCATCGTCTTCATCCGCCTTTTCTGCTCCGTCTTGGTCATGGCAAGAGCGGTTTCCAGAGCCCGTGAAGTAGATTCGAGATCATTGGGGTTTATGATTATGGCTTCGCTCAGTTCCTGTGCGGTTCCCGCCATCTCGCCGAGTATGAGTACGCCCGCCTTGTTCTGTCTTGCGGCCACATACTCCTTGGCAATCAGGTTCATGCCGTCGCGAAGGGGAGTAATGAAAAGGATGTCCGCAGCTAGGTAAAGAGAAATCAAATCCTCGAAACCGAAAGATCTGTACATGTAGTGAATCGGGTTCCAGCCGATAGTATCGTAGCGGCCGTTTATCGCGCCGACCAGATTGTCAACTTCGTTTTTCAGTATCTTGTAGTGAACAACTTCCGTTCTCGAAGGCACCGCGACAAGCAAAAGAACCACCTTGCCCCTTATCTTCGGGTTTCTCTCAAGGAAAAGATCAAACGCCCTGAGTCTCTCCGGAATTCCCTTTGAGTAATCAAGACGGTCTATAGAGAGAATGACCTTCCGGTCATTTCCCAAGAGGTCTCTGAACTCGTCCTTTCTTTTCTGAATGCTTCGTTTCTTTGGTGCGGAGGAGAATTTCTCGTAATCGATCCCCATAGGAAAAGTATCGGTTCTTATCTCTCTTTCCCCGATTATAAACCGCCCTAGGGAATGCTCGTGTCCAAGTATCCTTCTTACGCTTTCGGCAAAATGCCTTACGTAGTCAAAAGTGTGAAAACCTATGAGATCAGCGCCGGTAAGCCCCTGTATTATTTCCCTGCACCACGGAATAAGCCTGAAAATCTCAGAAGACGGAAAAGGTATGTGCAGGAAAAAACCGATGCTTGATTTGGGCAACTGCTTTTTTACAAGGTCTGGGACAAGCATCAGATGGTAATCATGAACCCAGATGTAGTCCCCTCCGCGGGCCACGTCGAGAATGGCAGCGGCGAACTTGGTGTTCACGCTGATGTATGATTCCCAGAACTCTTTTTTATAGGTTCCGTACTGGACGAAATAATGGAAGATAGGCCATATTACTTCGTTGCAAAACCCTTGGTAGTAGTCTTTTACCTCTTCGGCGCTGAGGCTCACAGGATAGAAATTTTCTTCTCCGAGCCGCCGCTCCATTTCCGAAACCTGCTCTCTGGACAGACTCCCGTAATCTATCCCCGGCCATCCTATCCAGCATTTTTCGTAATCTGTATCAAGAGAACTGAGGCCCGTAGCCACACCTCCGACGCTCGGTTCAAAAGAAAGCTTCCCGTTTTCCTCCCGCACGGTCGTTGGCAATCTGTTGGATACAATTATCAGCTTTTTCATGAAAACCTATTATAATAAACGGGTCAGTCGCAGGAATAATAACCAAAAGAAAACTTAACGCTAGAAAGAACAGGATCTCTGTATGAAGATATCAAACGCGGTACCGAAGATTCTTACCGTCCTTATTATAGCCCTGCTTGCGTACACCCTTTGGAGCGGGCTTTCGGGAAAGGGAGGTGTTCAAACCCCCTCACAGCTTGTGGGAAGACCCGCACCCGAGTTCGTGTTGAGATCGTTTAGCGGTGAGAAGGTAAGGCTTTCTGATTTTCGGGGAAAGACATTGCTTGTGAATTTCTGGGCATCCTGGTGTCATCCATGCAGAGAGGAGGCCCCAGCTCTAGAGAGAACTTACATGTCTCTTTCGGGCAATCAGGTTGAGTTCATAGGAATAAACATAATGGACGACAGAAAAAGCGCCGAGGAATACATAAAATCGTTCGGGGGAAGCTTCGTCAACATTTATGACCCGGAAAACAGGATACATCTGGATTACGGAGTGGGAGGAGTTCCGGAGACTTTCTTCGTAAACCCCGAGGGAATCATAACCGGCAAGCACAGAGGGCCACTTACCGAAAAAATGATTATGAGCTATATAGAGAACGCGACTATTTACAACGAGCAGAGCCGGAGAACTGAAAACCCGTGAACTGTTTTTTTCGCAAGATCCTAAGCGCGGGACTTTTTTTATCTCTAGCCTTTTTTATCGCCTTCCAGGTGGATGCAGACACACTTGAAGACCAGATAGCCGAAATATCGGGAGAACTTATGTGCCCAGTGTGCGAGGGGCAGAGCGTTGCGGAATCAAACGCCCAGCTTGCCAGAGACATGAGGGCTGTCATAAAAACAAAGCTGCTTGAAGGCAAGTCAAAGGAAGAAATAATAGACTATTTTGTCTCAAGCTACGGAGAAACTATTCTCGCATCCCCTCCACCCAAAGGATTCAGCGTCATATTATGGCTTCTGCCCGTGCTTTCCGTACTTATCGGCGCGGCAATAATCCTGAGAACGATTTACTCATACAAAGTCGAGGAAAAAAAATAGCCAGAGAGAGAATCAGTCGAAAAACTCTCTACATGCCTCAAGTATCGGGCCATTCCCTCTTTCGGAGTCAAACCACTTTATGTCTTCATCCGCGCGAAGCCAAGTGGACTGCCTTTTGGAAAACCTTTTCGTATCCGTCTTTATTTTTTCAACCGCCGTCTTGAAATCAAGCCGATCGTCCAGAAATTCGTTTATCCGCTTGTAACCTATAGACTTCATAGGCTTTAAGTCGGATCCGTATCCCTTGGCCCTTATAGCTTCTACTTCTTCAACCCAGCCGCAGTCGATCATTACGTCGACCCTTTTGTCTATGGTGTGGCGCAGCCGCTCCCGGTTCCCGAGGAGACCTATCTTAAGGGCGTTAAACCTTTCTTCTGGAAAGCCGTGCCGACGGTGATGATCCGACATGCGCTCACCCGTCGTGTGGTAAACCTCAAGCGCCCGCTCAATTCTCACGTAATCGTTCGGATTTATCCGTCCGGCGGATACCGGGTCTACCGTCTCAAGTTTTTTGTGAAGCGACGCTATTCCCTTCGCGTCCCTCTCGCGTGCGAGGCTCTTTCTGAACTTCCGATCAACCTCAACACCTTCGAGAAGTCCGTAAAGAAGAGCCTTGACGTAAAGAAAAGTTCCCCCAACCACGACTATTTTCCCGCCATCCTCAACGAGCCTCCCGATGCGATCAAGGGCAAGCCTCATGTACGTGCCGGCGTTAAAATCCTCATCGGGCTCCACAACATCTATTAAGAAATGGGGGATCTCCCGTCTTTGCTCTTCGGTGGGTTTGGCGCTGCCTATATCGAAATGCCTGTAGACCTGAACGGAATCGGCGCTTACTATGCAAGCGCCGGTTCTGCGGGCTATTTCCAGCGCCATTTCAGTCTTTCCCGAAGCCGTCGGCCCTAAGACAACAACCAGCTTTGGTTTTTCCCGGGAAAGACTCAACTGTAAGGGTTAGTCGGAAATCCTGTAGTCTTCTATGTTCTGGTCAAGCGCGGCTTTTCTGCTGAGCCTCACCCTGCCGTCACGCTCAACCGCAAGGCACTTTACGAGAACCTCGTCTTTTTCGTTCAGGATATCGGTTACCTTTTCGACCCTGCGGTTTTCAAGTTCGGAGATGTGCAGAAGCCCGTCTTTTCCTGGACCAAGCTCGACTATCGCTCCGAAATCCAGAATGCGCTTAACCACGCCGACGTATAACTTGCCGGCGACTATATCCTCAACGATTCTTTTTATGATTCCCTCGGCCTTCTTGCAGGCTTCGTAGTCCGGGGAGAAAATCTTGACCAGACCATCATCCTGTATATCTATCTGCGCTCCCGTGTCCTCGACTATCTGCTTTATAGTCTTGCCGCCGGAGCCTATAACAACCTTGACCTTATCCGGCTTTACCTGGATCGTAAGAATTCTCGGAGCGTATTCGGAAAGCTCTTCTTTGGGTCCGCTGATTACCTCTTCCATCTTCCCGAGAATATGCATTCTGCCATCTTTTGCCTGAGCAAGTGCAGTTGTGAGAACATCTTCGTTTATGCCGGTTATCTTAATATCCATCTGCAAGGCGGTAATACCGCCTTGGGTGCCGGCCACCTTAAAATCCATGTCCCCAAGGTGGTCCTCATCACCAAGAATATCAGAGAGAACGACGAAATTGTCCCCTTCCTTTATAAGTCCCATAGCTATGCCGGCCACGGGGGCACTTATAGGCACGCCCGCGTCCATAAGAGACATCGAGGAACCGCACACAGTCGCCATCGACGAAGAACCGTTTGATTCAAGTATTTCGGAAACGATCCTGATAGTGTAGGGAAAATCCTCTTTATCCGGCAAAACGGGTTTTATCGCCCTTGCGGCAAGTGCACCGTGCCCTATTTCTCTTCTGCCGGGACCCAGCCGGAAGCTCGTCTCTCCGACGGAGTAGGGAGGAAAGTTGTAATGCAGCATGAAACTTCTTGTCTGGTCACCTTCAAGCGCGTCTATTCTCTGCTCGTCGTATGAACTTCCCAAGGTCGTGACGACTATGGCCTGGGTTTCCCCGCGGGTAAAGAGCGCCGAACCATGGGTTCTTTCAAGAAGACCCACTTCACCCCATATGGGCCTTACCGTCGTGTAGTCCCTTCCGTCGGGTCTTTTACCCTCCACTATCTTGCTTCTCACGGAATCTTTGATCAACTCCTCAAACGACTTGTCAATCTTGGATTTGTCTTCCGGGCGTTCCTCAATCAGTTTTTTTACCGTTTCTTCATAAGCTTGGTTTATAAGTTTCTTTCTACCGTCCTTTGAATCAGCTACGATCCCCTGCTCAAGAGAAGGGAGCGCAGATGAACGAACCTCGCTTTCAAGCGCATCATCCATTTCGACAGCGGGAACCTCTCTTTTTTCCTTCCCGATTCCTCCAACGAAACGGTTCTGGAAAGAAACGATTTCCTTAATCCCGTCATGGGCAACCATAAGAGCTTCGACCACCTCGGCCTCGCTTACTTCCTTCGCGCCACCCTCTACCATTACAATAGCATCTTCTGTGCCCGCGACAGTTATCTCCATAGTGCTGGTCTCAAGCTGCTCGGGAGAGGGGTTTATAACAAGCTCGCCGTCTACTTTTCCGACGGTAAGAGCCGCTATGGGTCCGGCAAACGGTATATCTGAGACCATGAGCGCCGTTGAAGACGCTATTACCGACAGAACGTCCGTAGCGTTTTTACCGTCAGCGGAAATAACCGTAACTATAACCTGGGTGGAATAAGAAAAGCCCTTGGGTATAAGCGGCCTTACAGGCCTGTCAATAAGCCTTGACGTAAGGATTTCCTTTTCACTGGGACGCCCTTCCCTCTTAAAATAACCTCCGGGAATTTTCCCGGCTGCGAATGATTTTTCCTGATAGTTAACCGTAAGCGGCAAAAAATCATCTTCTATTTTTTCTTCCGAAGCAACAACCGTGGCAAGCACCGTAGTTCCTCCGCAGGAAGCGAGCACCGCCCCGCTTGCCTGCTTGGCAAGCCTTCCTGTTTCAAGGCGCAACTTAGCTCCGAACAGCTCCGCTTCCATCTCTCTTAATTGTTCAGTCAATTCATTTCCTCCAAATATTACTTCCTTATCTTCTTAGTCCAAGGGTCTCAATCAGCTTTCCGTACTCCTGCGGTCTCACCCTCTTCACGTAATTGAGCAGTTTTCTTCTCTTGGCAACCATTGAAACCAGTCCTTTTCTTGAATGGTTATCCTTGGGCGCTCTTTTCACGTGCTCGGACAGTTCCTGTATCTTTCCGTTCAGAATCCCTATCTGAACCTCGGCCGAACCAACGTCATTCTCATGTTTTTGAAACTCTTTTATGATTCGTGCCTTTTCTTCTTTCTGCAAAGACATAAATTACTTCCTCCTAGACCCTTGCCTGATCAGTTAAACACTCTTAAATGCCGGAACACTATATCCTTATCTCCCATATACTCAAACTCATCCGAGTCAGTCTTCGCCTCGCAGATGGAAAGAATCTTTTTCCGGCAAAATATGGTGATTATATCCCTATTTTTGAATTCGGGCAATTCCACGCCCGAAAGAACCCCACGGCAAAGAGGAATTCCGTTGCGCACGCTCTCGCACAGATCCTCTTCCAAATGAACCCTAGGATAGCTCCTGAGAACATCCTCTAGGGGAAGAACATTGTAATTCCCGGATTCCACATCCTCAATACTGCTGGCCTCGCCGAGCGTGAATGGACCGCTTCTGAGTCTTCTCAGTTCGGAAAGATGGGCTCCGCAGCCCAGTTTCCTCCCGGCATCCGAGGCAATCACCCTTACGTAGGTTCCGCGAGAACACTTCACGTAAAAAGTCGCTTTGGGGTAAGAAAAATGAAGAAGTCTTATTTCCTCTATGGTGACTCTTTTCGGTTTCCTTTCAACTTCCTTCCCGGCTCTTGCAAGGGCGTAGAGCTTCGTACCTGAAACCTTGGCGGCGGAATACATTGGGGGGACCTGCATTATCTCCCCCGCAAATCCTTCAATGACCTCTTCAATCTCATCCTTGCCCAGATGCTCCGCATCCACTCGGCCGGTAACAGTACCGGTCTCGTCCATGGTATCGGTCGATACGCCCAGGGTCATCTCGGCCTCGTATTCCTTTATATCATCTCCGAGGTAAGGAATGGCTTTTGTCGCCTGATTAAAACACAGAGTCAATACTCCCGTCGCGAACGGATCCAGAGTGCCCGTATGACCCGCCTTTTTTGCTCCCAAGGCTTTTTTCACCCTGTTAAGCACCTGAGCGGAGGTATAACCCTTGGGCTTGTCGAGAATCATAACTCCATTCATCACATTGCTTCCTGAATCGAACTGCGAAGCCTGCGTTTGACGGTAGCGAGCGGCGCGGAAATCACACATCCGGCCGCCTTGCGGTGTCCTCCCCCGCCGTACCGTCTGGCGATCTGCGCCACGTCCACATACTCCTTGGATCTGAGACTCACTTTCCAGCCGATGGCGGATTCCTGCCTCAGAAAAACCGCGACCTCAATCCCTTCAATTGCCCTCGCCATGCTTACAAGACCCTCTGTATGCTCCTTTTCGGTGCCGGTCTGCTGGAACATCTCGCTCGATACGTGAAGAAAAGCGATTTTCCCGTTTACCTCAAGGGTGTTCATTGCCAAGGTCCTAAGCATGACCTTTCTAAGAGGTTCGTTATCATAAATGAATCTTGAGATTTTTTCGGGATCGGCTCCGCAGTCGACCAGATCAGCGGCGATCGTGAACGTCTCAGAACGGGTGTTTGAATACCGGAACGAACCCGTATCCCCGACTATGGTGGAGAAAAGGCACTCAGCAACGTTCGGGCTTATGGGAATCCCGAGCCGTTTTATCATCCTGTAGAGAATAACTCCAGTAGAAGATGCGTTTTCATCAACAAGGCAGTACTCGGAACCCGTGCTGTTGGTTACGTGGTGGTCCACAAACGCAAACGTGAAACCGTTTTTCAGGATAAAGTTCTCAAACTCTTTCCCGGGTCGAGAAACATCGGCACAGTCAAGGAGCATAACCACGTCCACTGGGTTGGTGACGCTTTCAAGAGAATCGATAATGCCGGAGCACTCGGGAAGAAATCGCAGGTACTCAGGAACCCCGTCCGCGTTATACATGATCACATCTTTTCCAAGCTCGCGAAGGACCAGCGCCATGGCTATGGTTGAACCCAGAGCGTCGCAATCCGGATTCTCGTGGGAAACGACAAGAAAGCTTTGGTTCGCCCTTATGAGATCAAGGATATTATCAAGCTTGTTCATCCGACAAGTCCTTTATCAGTTCGTCAATTCTCCCCCCTTTCTCCACTAAATCGTCGTACTCGAATTCTATATTCGGAATTTTTTTTATCCTCAATCTCTTGGAAAGAGTGCTTTTTATGTAGCCTGTAGCGTTCTTTAATCCCTCAAGCATCTCCTGGGTATCGGAGCGTTCATCAAAAGAGGTAAAAAAGACCTTCGCGTAGCCCATGTCGTCTGTAACCCTCACGGCCGTTATGCTTGCCGACGACACCCTGGGGTCCTTGATCTTGCCGCGTACCAGCATTTCGGATATCTCCTTTATGAGAAGATCGGATATCCTCGCGGATCTTTTGTAGCTGTGAGACATCTTCGTTCACTTAGAAATGGATGATCTCCACCTCTTTTTCACCCATGCGGAAATTCCCAGTGCTCTCGATATAGGAAGTCACCTTGTCCAGAACTGAATTTACCAAGGAAACATCGTTGGAGACATATCCAAATCCTATTGTAGCTTTGTCCTTTAGGTCCAAAGAATCGACTTCAGCCATTGAGAGGCTCGGGAATCTTGATCTTGCTCTTTCGACAAGACTTTTGATCAGGCGTCTTTTATCCTTCAAAGACCTGTTGCCTGACATGTAGAGTTCAAGTCTGGCTATGCCCACAACCATTTAAAAGGGAATTATGTGTTATCGCTGACAAGCTGAATTCATTCTTTCTGACACCAACAGGAAGCCGTGGTTTTACTCGCTTTGCAATAGGCCCAGGTTCCTTCTCCGCAACGTTTACGACAAGAACTGCTGCCATCTCCACTTTTCGCTTTGCATCGACCACGACCTTCACCTTTTGATAATTCTTCCGACTGAACTTCCGTTTCTGGAACTTCAACGCTTGTCGTTTCTTTACTAACAGCATTTGCAGACATGCCAACCGCAAACGCTGAACCGCTGACGGTCAAGGTAAAAATGAGGAGCAAAGCCTTAAACATGATAAACTCTCTTATGTCTTGATTTAAAACCTAGATATCAAAGCTCCTGCTTTATCTCCTCAAGCTTGTAGAGTTCGAAGACATCTCCCTGCTTCACGTCGTTGAAATTCTCTATCGTTATACCGCATTCGTAGCCCGATTGGACCTCTTTCACGTCCTCTTTAAAGCGTCTAAGAGAACTTACCTTGCCGTCAAAGACAACCGTGCCGTCCCGAACCACTCTGATACTGTTGTCCCTGCTTACCCTACCGTCAGAAACCATGCATCCCGCGATAGTCCCCACTCTTGACACGTGGAAAAGCTCCTTTACATCCATGTGGGCCACCACGACTTCCTTGCGAATGGGCTCGAGAAGTCCCTCCATCGCGCTTTTTACGCGGCTTACCACGTCGTAAATTATTGAATGAAGTTCAAGAGAAACACCTTCCTTCTCAGAAATCCTAAGCGCGTTCGCATCCGGGCGGACGTTAAACCCTATCACCACCGCGTTTGAGGCGCTTGCAAGAACCACATCCGTCTCGTTTATGCCTCCGGCTCCGGAGTGAACGATCTTTACCCTGCACTTCTCGGTAGAGAGTTTTTCCAAAGACTCCCTGAGAGCCTCAACCGATCCCTGGGTATCTGCCTTTATGATGAGCGAAAGTTCTTTCGCTTCCTCGTTTTCAATAGAGCTGAAAAGGTCTTCGAGCGAAAGTTTCGGAGTGGTGATCACCTTGCGGGACCTGATCTTATCCAGACGGTGAGAAGTTACCTCCTTAGCTGTCTTTTCATCTTTGACTACATGGAATTTTTCCCCGGCTTCGGCAACTCCCGAGAGACCCATGATCTTAACGGGCATTGAAGGACCGACGCTTTTTACCGCTTTGCCCTTGTCATCAGTAAGGGCCCTTATTTTTCCGCTGTGAACCCCTGATACAACGCAATCTCCGACCCGAAGAGTCCCCTCCTTGACTATGACAGTGGAGACCGCTCCCCTTCCCTTGTCAAGCTCCGCTTCTACCACCACGCCGTTTGCTTTTTTATCGGGCGACGCCTTGAGTTCAAGTATATCGGCCTGGAGCAGCACAAGTTCAAGGAGTTCACTTAGACCCTTTTTCTTTTTCGCTGAAACCTCGGCAAAAAGAGTATCTCCTCCCCACTGTTCCGATATGAGATCTATCTCTGAGAGCTCTCTCCTGATTTTTTCGACATCGGCACCTTCCTTGTCGACTTTGTTTATGGCTACTATAATCGGAACTCCGGCCGCTTTCGCGTGGTTAACCGCTTCGACCGTCTGGGGCATTACTCCGTCATCCGCCGCCACTACCAAGATCACTATGTCCGTTATACTCGCACCGCGGGCCCTCATTGAAGTAAACGCCTCGTGCCCAGGCGTATCCACGAAAACTATGGTTGAATCCTTTATGTTCACTGCGTAGGCACCTATGTGCTGCGTTATTCCACCGGCCTCTCCCGCGACAACATTGGTTTCCCTTATAGAGTCAAGGAGTGTGGTCTTGCCGTGATCAACATGTCCCATGACCGTAACGACCGGCGGGCACGGCATTTTCTCCGCATCTTGCGACTCATCCTGGTCAAAAAGCAGGTCCTCTTCGACAAACCTCTCAACGGTCACATTAAAACCGAACTCATCGGCAAGAAGCTCGGCGGTATCGCTGTCAATTGACTGGTTGATCGTAGCGCCCGTACCCATGGTCATGAGTTTCTTAACGACTTCCGCCGCTTTTACGCTCATCATCTTCGCAAGGTCGGAAACCACTATCGTTTCACCAACCTTAATGTTTCTTTTCGATGTGTGGGTGGGGGAAATCGGAAGAATTCTCCCGTCCTGTCCATCTGCCGGGTAGACCCCCCTGTTTTTCCCGGGTCCGTCGAAATTCTGCCTTAGTTTGGGCTTTTTGTTCTGTATTACATATTCTTTTCTGCTGGGAACCTTGGTCCGGAATGCTCTTTTGAGCTGCTCCAAGGTCTCTTCATCATGTATTTCCTCTTTTAGGGGCTTGCCCTTTTTAGTTTTTTTCTTCTGCTTTCGTTCGCCTTGATCATCCGCTTCCTCAACGGCCTTTTCAGGTTCCGGGTATGGCTCGGTCTTGAGCTCAGCATCATCTGTCTGAGGAACCTCGGCTTCGGGCAACTGCTCGACTTCGCGCGCCTCCTCAGGTATCGCTTCGCTCTCGGCGCTTGGAACCTGAAGCGGTTCAGTTTCCACGGATTCAGACGGAAGAGGAATTTCTGGCTCCGGCTTGATTTCCGCAGGTTCCCCGGCAGCCGGAACGGCTTCTGCTTCCACAGGCTCTGGCTCCGGTTTTACAACCTTCTTTCTTCTTCTTACAACCCTAGAACCCTTTCTTCTTTCGACGAAGTCGCCCGTTTCAGACTTGAAAACCTTTACGGTTTCCTTCTGCTCTTCCGCCGTTTCTAAAGAATTCTCCTCCGGGACGCTAATAAGCGCCTTTTTTATTCTCTCGGCATCTGTTTCCGAGACTACGTTTTGGTGACTTGTAACTTTCATTCCAAGCTTTACGCTCTGCTCTACTACCTCTTTGCTGGTTATTCCCAACTCTTTGGCTATCTGATGTATTCTGACTTTAGGCATATTCCAAAAAAAACCCGCTCTCCCATAGATGCGGGTCGGTGGTTTTTGCTACCCGTCTTTTCGCGAATCCTGTACCTCTGTGCCGGTCGGCGATGATATCTTAACCTCTTCTGCATCTGAAACCTCTTCGGTTTCGCTCTCAACAGGCATCTCCTCAAGTTTCTCCATAAGCGCCACGCGGGCTGCTTTCTGAAGCGTGGAAACCTCGTCCTCGTTGAGACTTCCAACCTTCATGAGCACATCCGGCTCGCAAAAAGCTATGTGTTCAAGAGAGTAAAATCCGTCATTATAAAGCAGACTTGCTGTAACCTCACTTACAGACGGTAAGCTTGTAAGAAGGGAGAGCACTTCCTGCTGTTCCTGCTTGACTCTGGACTCAGTTTTTATATCTATCTTCCACTCGGTAAGCTGCGAGGCCAGCCTTACGTTCTGCCCCTTCCTCCCGATAGCAAGAGAAAGCTGGTCATCATCAACTATGACTTCCATAGAGCGGCTGTTCTCGTCAATTACAACCTTGTTGACAACAGCCGGAGAGAGAGCGTTGCAGACGTAGCGGGCGGGATCTTCTGACCAGGGAACTATATCTACCTTCTCGCCCCTGAGTTCCTGAATGATGCTCTGAACCCTCGAGCCCCTCATTCCCACGCAGGCACCAACCGCGTCCACATCCGAATCGTTTGACGCCACGGCTATTTTCGTTCTTCCCCCGGGGTCTCTTGAGATAGCTTTTATCTCCACTATATTCTCGGCGATTTCAGGGACTTCCGATTCAAAAAGCCTCATTACGAAACTCACGTGAGCTCTTGAAAGGATAAGCCTAGGTTCGCCTCTAGGCGACTCCCTTATATCCAGAAGCACCGCTCGTATTCTTTCTTTCATCTTGTAGTACTCTCTCGGTACCTGCTGTTCCGGGGGCAGGACAGCCTCAACCCTTCCGAGATCAACTATTATGTGCCTTCTGTCAACCCTTCTCACTATGCCGCCTATTATAGTTCCTTTCCTGCCGATAAATTCTTCGTATATAACCTTGCCTTCGGCCTCCTTGAGTTTCTGAAGGACCTTCTGCTTGGCGTTGTGAATGGCAATTCTAGTGTATTCGGGGCTTATCTTAACGCCTATCATGTCTCCAAGTTCAGTTTCGGGATCGAGTTCGGACGCTTCCGCGAGGGAAATCTCAATTTCGGAGTCGGTTACGGTTTCCACAACCTCCTTGTACTCGAAAAGCTCTACCTCTCCCTCATCGGGATTATAGTAAACGTCGAGTTCCTTGTCCTGATTCTTTGACTTGAGAAGCTTCTCGGCAGCGGACAGAACCGCTTCCTCAACCGCGCTTATTATGCGTTCCCTGTCAATGCCCTTGTCTTTCCCTACGGAATCTATAACTCTCGTCAGTTCCGTAATCATTTTCTCGCTCCTTTCCCAAAATCAATTTCCAAGTTCGCCCTGCTGACGGAGCCGAAAGGCACGCTGTAGGAACGGCCATCAACTTCCACCAGAATCATTTCCCCTTCCATTCCGAGAAGCGTTCCGGAAAAAACCCTTCTGTCACCGACCGGATCCGTGGTCTTTATCTTCACTTTCCTTCCCTTGAACCTCTCGTAGTCGCTTTGCCTGTTAAGGGGCCTCCTGAGGCCGGGAGAAGATACCTCAAGCGTGTAAGAATGCTGCGGCATTATGTCGTAGGCATCCAGAACCACACCGAGCTCCCTGCTCACGTTGGCGCAGTCATCAACAGTGACCCCGCCCTCCTTGTCAAGGTATATTCTCAAGACCCTGCCACCTCTTTCCCTCAGATACTTTATATCCACAAGCTCGCAGGAATTCTCCTCGACAATCGGATGGAGAACCTCCAGAACCGTTTTTTCAAGCTTACCGTTAGCCTTTTCCACAAAAATTCTCCGTGTCTTTCATACCCTTCAACAAAAAAGAGCGGGTAAAGACCCACTCTTTCCAAAGCGGTTTAAATTCTACATAAAACAAAAAAATCGGCAAGGAAATCCCCGATTATCACGCGACCCCTTTGGCGTATTTAAGCTCCAGTTCCTGTAGTTTTTTTATCCTGTTTCTGAATTCGGCCGCCTTCTCGAATTCAAGCTTCTTCGCGGCGGACTTCATCTCCCTCGAAAGCTTGGCTATGGCTCCCGGGATCTTGTTCGGGGGGATATCGAGGAGATCTTCCTCCTCCGTACCGGAAATCTCGAGGTAGTCAGACTCGTATATGGAACCCAGTACGTCGGTTATGTTCTTTTCGATGCTTCTCGGAACTATATTGTTTTCAGCGTTGTACTCCATCTGGATATTTCTTCTTCTGCGGGTTTCCGCCATGGCGGCGCGCATAGACCCCGTCATGGTGTCTGCGTAGAGAATCACCCTGCCAGAAACATTTCTCGCTGCCCGGCCGAAAACCTGAACAAGCGACGTTTCTGAACGAAGATATCCTTCTTTGTCGGCATCGAGCACTGCAACAAGGGAAACCTCGGGTATGTCGAGTCCTTCCCGAAGAAGGTTTATTCCGATCAGAACGTCAAATCTTGCGGCTCTTAAGTCCCTTACGATTTTTATTCTCTCGAGTGTGTCAATCTCCGAATGCAGGTATTCAACCCGCAGGCCGAGCTCCCGATAATAGTCCGTAAGGTCTTCTGCCATCTTCTTTGTAAGCGTCGTAACGAGGGCCCTCTGCCCTCCGGCAGCCACTTTTCTTAGTTCATCAAACAGATCGTCCACCTGGTTCTGGGCGGTGCGGGTTTCAATTAAGGGATCGGCAAGGCCCGTCGGCCGTATGATCTGCTCAACGACGTTATCGCGGGCCGCTGCGAGTTCGTAGGGCCCTGGGGTAGCCGAAACGTATATCACCTGTCCGATCTTGGTCTCGAACTCCTCAAAATTAAGTGGGCGGTTATCAAACGCCGAAGGAAGCCGGAACCCATTTTCAACCAGAGAGAGCTTCCTGCTTCTGTCACCGAGGTACATGCCCCGAAGCTGGGGAATCATCTGGTGACTTTCATCAATCACGCATAGAAAATCTTCGGGGAAATAATCAAGAAGCGTGTAGGGAGGCTCTCCGGGGCACCGTCCGGAAATGTATCTTGAATAATTCTCGATGCCGGGACAAAAACCCATCGTATCCAGCAACTCAAGATCAAACCTGGTCCTTTCCTCAAGCCGGCCGGCCTCAAGTTCCATGCCCCTCTCCTTGAGTTCAGCAAGCCTGGCCTCAAGCTCCCTGTCTATGTTCTCGACCGCCTGCTCAAGAACACTCTTGGGGGCCACGTAATGAGAACCCGGGAAAATGGAGACTTCCCGGACCTCCCCGGCGGCCTTGCCGCTTAGAGGGTCTATAGCGCGTATCGTCTCTATTGAGTCTCCGAAAAACTCGACTCTGAGCGCGGTCGATTCCTCATGCGAGGGAAACACGTCCACCACGTCCCCCCTAACCCTGTAGGTGCCCCTGTCAAGTTCGTCGATCTTCCTTTCGTAACGCACCTCCTCAAGCCTGAGGGCAAAATCATTTCTTGAAAGCTCCATCCCCACTTCGATCTCGGTAAGCATGCCGTAATAAACCTTGGGAGCCCCGATTCCGTAGATAGCCGAAACGCTTGAGACGATTATCACATCCCTTCGTCTGAAAAGGGCCTTGGTGGCGGCGTGGCGCATGCGGTCTATGTATTCGTTTATCGATGCGTCTTTCTCTATGTACGTATCGGTCTCGGGGATATAGGCTTCGGGCTGATAGTAGTCGTAGTAGCTCACGAAATAGTGAACTTCGTTTTCGGGGAAAAAATCGCGCAGTTCGGCGTATATCTGCGCAGCCAGTGTCTTGTTGTGAACAAGTATCAGCGTGGGACGTCCGGCGTCACGGATAACCTGGGCTACGGTAAAGGTCTTGCCGCTTCCGGTAACTCCAAGGAGAACCTGATCCTTGCATCCTAGCTTCAGCCCTTTACCCAATGCGGAGATGGCCCGGGGCTGATCTCCCTTGGGTTCAAAGGGGCTTTTGAGGTTAAACAGAGATTTCCCGGAATCCATTTCGGAGACTATTTTAACTACTTGTCTGGGTATCCAGAATTTCTCACAAAACACCTTAATTAAATCAGAGTTGGATATACGAGTTTTTCATTCTGCTCCTTAGTATCATCATCCCAAACTAAACGAATTATATGTTTACTCTTGGTCTGAAAATCAACAGCAGCTAACAACTCAACAGACTGGTATTTTTCTAGGGATTCTAAAGGAAGTTTTTCATCTATTTCCGATTTAATAAGTACATTATTACCTTCTGGAAATTCTAGCCTTACGTTTCTAGCAGAGGCATTGCCTTTGTTCCATATCTTGAGTCTGTACTCGTATTTCCCCAGCTTTATAAACGAAGCCCCTAAATCAGCCTGCCTATCACTTAGGGCTTCAACTTCTTCTTTTCTGAGAAGCAGTTTGTTAAGCTTTTCTTGAGTCTCCACGAGGGATTCTTGCTTTTTATTAAACCTGAGAGTCTGCCAAGTGGCGTAGCTGGAAAGCAAAAGAGCAAATACAGCAATAATGTCACTAGGGTCTACTTTTATAGTCATTACTTAATCCTAATATTTTTACTGCCCCTGAATGCTTTCTTAAGAGAAGCTCTGAACTCCTTTTTGATATCGGCTTTAACTTCTTCAGTCATCTCAGAAAGATGCTTATTTATATTTTCGCCATTTTCCCTAATAAGTTCGTTCTTGGTTAACTCTCTGCCGCACGATGCACATTTAACTATTTCGATAGCTTCGTCGACTGCCTGCTCATATTGATAACTAGAGCCGCCACAAGTCGGGCAAAGCATTTTTACACTTCTTTGATATTTTTCATTTTTCATGATGTGCCTCCATTCTCTGCTTTATGGTGTCAGAAACCTTCCACAAATTTAATGTTGACATTGTTTTCTCCAACTTGAGGTTTACCTACGAGTTGTTTTCCCTAGTGATTCAATTTCCTGTTAACGTTCTTGTACGAGCAGGTTACGTTCCGACTCTCTCCTATAACTGTTTAGGAATTTTATAAACACACGAAAATCATGTTTTATATTAAAATCAAGACTTTTAATTTCTCCACAAAGTAGTCGCCCCCCCTAGAACTGTGTCTTAGACACGTCTGACGGTGCCGACGGAGTGAGTGGTGTTG